>JAVHQZ010000001.1:0-1897 GCA_036171415.1 Minisyncoccota bacterium
CGGTGTATGCCGGTAATCCCGGATTTACGGATGGCCGCCAAATGCATCTTCGTGCCGTAACCCTTGTGCGATTCCAAACCGTATTCCGGATATAGCGCCCCGAGTTTTTTCATGTAGTTGTCCCTTTTTACTTTGGCGAAAATGGAAGCGGCGGCGATAGCTTGTATTTTTTCGTCTCCCTTAATAACCGTTTTGGCGAACTTCGCCTCTCTGCCGTTTCGTCCGAGATACAATCCCCCGTCCAAAAATACTTTTACTCCTTTTTCGCTCAAACTATTTTTCTCCAAAAGTTTACCGAAAGCCCTTAGCGCCGCGAGATTCGCGGCTTGGGTAATATTGATTCTGTCTATGGTGGCCGGATAGACGCGCGCCGAGGCGAAACTTACCCCGCTAAAATTCAGGTGCCGGAGCCAGTTTTCCCGGGCCAAGGCGCTTAGTTTTTTTGAGTCCCTGAATTTGCCGAGCTTTTTATTCCGAATATTCTGTCCCGGCCGGAAAAGCGCCGCCGCGACCATAACCGGCCCCGCCAGGCAGCCTCGCCCTACTTCGTCAATTCCTACGATAAATTTTTTGCGCACAGTCAGATACTTAATACACTAAGTCCCGATAGTTGTAAAAGCTTCTGCCCCAATATAAGTACTGTGAGCGCGGACAGGAGAAACGGCAGTCCAAAAGTCGTGAGGCGCTCCTTCAAAAAAGCCGTCTTAAAAATTGAAGTGGCGATTATAAAGACAAAGATAAAAAATATGAAAAACACTAACCCCGGCCAACCGGCAAGAAGCGCCATCGCAAATCCGAGCTCCGGCTCCCCTTCCTCAAAATATCTCCCGTTGTGCCTCCTCAAAGCCTTGAGAAACAAATAAAAAAGATAGCCGACAAAAACAGCTATCAGCATCCCCAGCCAAAATTTTTCAAAAACATACAGAGAAAAATAACCCAAGCGCCCTTCAAACGGAGCGGTCAGAAATCCGAATTTCGGATACGAGGCCGGATTCGCGGAATGATTCAGAAACATATCGGTAAAGGTATTATTCTTCCAGACGTAATACTGAAAAAAACTTAAAAAAGCGGAGTAAAATATTCTCCCGCCGATTATTATCCAGGCAAGCAACCTAAATTTTTTTGCCGCGTCCGCTCCCGGTTTCGGGAAATAAATATAAGCCGCGGCTAGATACGCTAGTCCCGAGAAAAAAGCCGGTATTTGCCAAAACAAATCACTTTTAAGGAGCACATTTAGTATCTGGTTCATATGGGTCTACTGCGCAGCCGCTGCTTCGGCGTGATGCGCGTGCTTCAAAAGTTCTCTATAAACGAATGCCTGGGCAAGCATGGTTATCGGAATCGCGGCCAGAAGTCCGACGAAGAAGAGAAGTGCCCCAAGAATATACAAGCCGATAATTACTAGCCAGAAAAGAAAGAGATCCCATTTCGCGTCTTGGGTAATCTCGCCGCTTTTGCGTAGGGACTCGCGGATGCCCATTTTTTTATCGATTATTAGATAGCGGTAGAACTGGTATTTTAGAGCCCAAATTATACCGGGGACTACCAGTAAAATTAATCCGCCGAGTACGATGAGCACGTAAAGAATGGTCGCTCCGAGGTAACGCCAAAACAATTTATATTGAGAAAATAAGTCATCAAAAGTCGGCTCTTCTTTATCCGCGAACTTGAGGGTAATTTTCAATATTCCCATCTGAATTATTATCCCTAAAACCACGGCGATTATGCTTATAACTCCGGCTAAAAGAGACATTTTACCGAACCCTTTGCTCGCGGTGCTCGAAATGAAAGAAACCACGAAGGTAACAGCCAACAGAGACATAAGGAACCAGAAATATTTTTTAAAAATATCCCAGCCGAAGGTAAGCGCGTTATTTATCGAAAATTTTTGTTTCAT
>JAVHQZ010000001.1:1997-5001 GCA_036171415.1 Minisyncoccota bacterium
TTCATATGGTAATTTTACCCCCACACCTAATATACGCAACTTTATTTGCCCACAGGCGGGTCAACTGTCAAAAAAATCATATTTTAGGTGTGGGGGTGTAGCAAATTTTACATCTACTTGACATTCTTAAAATTATAGAGTATAATTACCCGGTTAGTTAAAGAGACGTAGTCGTGTTTCTTAAAAAAGCAAAACAAACCAATGACTGGAATAATCAAAACACTTTCGGACAGAGGATTCGGTTTCATCACCCGCGAAGGCGAGGCGAAGGATACCTTCTTCCACTCCAAAGAGTTAAAGGGCGTGACTTTCGACGAACTTAAAGTCGGCGAAACTCTCACCTTTGAAATCGTTGATGGAGAAAAGGGCCCGGCGGCCGTTAATGTCTCCCGCGCCTAACCTCTACTCCACACAAAAAACACCCCGCGAGGGGTGTTTTTTGTGTGGCGGTTGGGTACAGGGTAATTGCTATACTTAGTATGCTGGAACAGCATTCCGCTTTGAGGCAATCATAGACATATATAACAACGCGCCATGCGGTTTTGATTCGGTGGACGAAACCGGCAAGCTTCTATATATCAACGACACGGAGCTTAGGTGGCTGGGCTACGAACGGGACGAGGTGGTCGGGGAAAAACATATTTCCGATTTCTTCACCAAAGAAAAACTTCCTGTGTTTCAGTGCCTTTTCCCGAAACTTATAAAAGACGGCGCGATAGAGAACGTGGAAATGGTCATGGTCCGGAAGGACGGGACTACCTTCCCCCTTCTTGTAAACGCCTCCGCCGTATATGACCCGGCCGGAAAATTCTTGTACACCAGGGCGGCGACTATAGATATAACTAAATTAAAAGAGACGGAAGCCGAACTCGGAAAACAGGAAGTGGAGTATCGTTTACTTTTTGAAAACATACTGGAGGGACTTGCCTACTGCGAAATGCAGTTTGACGATAAAAAACAGCCGGTTGATTTCGTCTATCTAGCGGTTAACAAAAAATTCGAGGAGCTTACCGGACTAAAAGACGTAGTCGGGAAAAAAGTAACCGACATTATCCCGGATATAAAAATAGACAACCCGGAATTGTTCGAAATTTACGGACGGGTGTCACGGGGCGGCCCGCCAGAAAAATTTGAAATTATGTATCCGCTTTAAAACTATGGTTTTCCATTTCGGTCTATAGCACGAAAAAAGGGCATTTCGTGGCGGTTTTTGACACTATCACAGAGAAAAAACTTGAAGAAGAATTGAAGAAGCTCAGGACAGAACGCGCCGAAAAAAATAATTAAACCGAAGTTATTTTTTAGGCTCTACCACAACCGCGGTTCCGTATGCCAAAACCTCCGTTACGCCTCCCATAATTTTCGTCGCGTCATAGCGCGCGCCGATAACCGCGTTGGCTCCCATTTCCGCCGCATGCTCCAACATCAGGTCAAAAGCATCGGAACGGGTTTTCTCGCACAAATTTGTTAAAAGAGAAATATTCCCTCCGACCAGTGTTTGAAACCCGGCGCCGATTGTTCCGAAAATGGACCTGGAGCGGACAATAATCCCCTTCTAACTCCCAGGTTTTTTACGATACGGTAATTATCAATCTCGAACGCAGTCGTAACCATCGCATGCTCAAGCATTTTATTATTCATATGCTGATTATATCACGAAAAAAAAGACCCCGTTAGGGGTCTTTGAAATTACTGTTGGGTCAAGGAAATGAACTCCCGGACTTTTTCTTTAAGTCGCGGGTGTGGGTTCGCGGTACCGCTAGCCCAGCGCCCGACCGTGCTTGGCGCGACTTCGTACACTTCGGCAATCTTCCATTTCAGCTTCGGGTCTTTCCGAAGAGCTTCGCGCAGGAATTCTCTGAATTCGTTCACGACCAGAACGGCCGGATTGCCGTCAAAGAACCACTTCGCCCAGGTCTCCCGCTCCATGCCCACTTGGTCGGCATGAATCCAGAAGTTGAAAGCGTGTTCGGTGAAAGAATCGTACTGTTTCAGCCGGATGGTTCCCTGCCAAACGATTTTCTCGGGATTCTCGTTCGAGTAGATCGTGAGGTGGTCGCCGTTCTCCAGGCAGTGAAGCCCTTCGTAGCTCCAGCTGGATACAAGAAGCGAATCCGAAAGCCGCAGTTCTGTTGTACCGTCATCCCACGCGATGTTGACGCGGGTTAAACCGCCTGGCCCGACGCCATAAGGCCGATTCGGCTCCGTGGAAGGAGTACCGCCGGAGCCAATGCGCGAACCGTCCGGCGAGATTCCTATCGACATCGACGAATCCTCGAAGTGCCAGTTGCCCTCGCCATAGCGCTCGTTCATGCGGTCGGCCCAGTACTTGATCTTGAAACCGTATTTCTCCATGAGGCGCCGATCAGCCTCGCGATTGCCCCTGCTCTCGCCGCAAAACAGCGAGGAGATTGTGTAGTCCGGGTCTTCCGTCATCGGATCTCGGAGGGGTACCCACTCGCCGTCCCGCAGTAGCTCGGCTCCTTCCTGAGCTATGCCCCGACGCTCCGGATGAGACGCGTCCCAAACCTTCTGCCCCTCCCACACCCCGTAGGGCGGAGCGACTCGTGAAATAAAGTTTTCGTCCTGGAAAGCCCAGTCCCCGCCCTCGGTGCCGGTTTCCGAAAAGAAATGACAAACACCCCTAAGCACAACTCCCTTTTCGAGCATTTTTCCTCCTTCAATTAACTGCCTGGAGTATAGAATTGCGCCGTGAAAAATTCAATTAGTTTTTCCGCAACGCGGGCCTGCCTGCCGGCAGGCAGGGATTTCTCGGTTTGCGGACCAATTTCTTACTCTCCGTTTTTTAATACCAGTGGAGGATTCTCATTCTTGAGCCATTGTGAGTAGATGTTCATGGCGAAAGAATAAAAAGCCGGAACCCTTCATGGTTCGAAAATGAGAAATCGTAACCTGTGCGCGGGAGAGGACTCGAACCTCCACGCCTTACGGCACACGCACCTCAAGCGTGCCTGGCTACCAATTACAGCACCCGCGCATTTTT
>JAVHQZ010000002.1:0-4981 GCA_036171415.1 Minisyncoccota bacterium
AAACCGATGATTATTAAATTCGGCCGGATGGGAAAATTCCTCGCCTGTCCGGACCCGGAATCCAAAGTAACTCTGCCGATGCCGGAAGAAGCCGCGAAAATAAAAGAATTGCAGGAAAAAACCAAAGGAGAACTCTGCCCCATCTGCGGGAAGCCTATGGCCGTCAAGCGCGGGAGGTTCGGCTATTTCCTCGGCTGTACCGACTACCCGAAGTGCAAAGGTATCATGAAAATTTGGAATAAAACCGGATTCAAATGCCCCAATTGCCTCGCTACTTCCGAACGCGCCGAGCGCCCGGGGGATGTGGTGGAAAAACGCGGGAAAGGCCGGGGCAAACCTTTTTACGCCTGTACGCGCTATCCCGACTGCACTTTTGTAATGAACAAAAAACCGGAGTCCCAGGCGGATATAGACGAAGGATATAAATATTGGAAAGCGAACCCTCCAAAGCCAAAGACATCAAAATATCCTAAGAAAAAAGATTGGAATGCCGGCGCAAAGCAGGAATAGTTGAAGGTGAAGTCCCGTAGTGAAACCGAAGGTTTCTACATCGGGAAAAATCCGCCCAAACCGAAATCGGAAAGATACGCCAAGAAAAACCCCGCCAGTCTATAGACTGGCGGGGTCGTTGTTTTGAGTCAGTGTCCGCTGTAGTCCTCCGGGAACTTCTTCCGCTCCTCTTCGCAGGCCGGACAGATATCGCCGAGGCCGGCCTCAAAACCGCCGTCCTGTTCGCAAATGTGCGCTTTCTGTAACCTCTTCGCCTCATCGCAAAGACAACACTGGCACCTACACGCGCCCTCTACGCACCCCAGTGCGCTGTTTAGACAATGCATAGCCTTCTAGCACTCCTTTCTCCCAAAAATACTGACTGGATGCTATCATGGGCTTAAATGACCGTAAACCCCCACACCTAATCGGCTTTCGTTATACCTTATTTTTATACGAATCCCCGCATTATTTTAAAATCCTCACATGGATAACAATATTCAAAAAAATGACACAATCCCTCGAAACCGATTAGGTGTGGGGGTAAAAGAAATAGCCAAAAAAGACCCCCAGGGCGTAATCGGCCGGGCATACAGATTCGCCGAAGCGGCCCACAAAACCCAAAAACGCAAAACCGGCGAGCCGTATTTTACCCATGTTCTCGCGACCGCGGAAATTTTGAATCTTTGGCACATGGATGAAGCGACAATCGCCGGCGGACTCTTGCACGACACCGTGGAAGATACCGGCGTAAAGCTCGCGGATCTCGCAAAAGAATTCGGCGACCAAGTCGCTTTTTTGGTAAACGGGGTGACCAAGCTCGGTCACATTAAATACCGCGGTTCGGAGGCCGAATCCAAAGCGGAGAACTTGCGTAAAATGATTCTGGCGATAAGCGAAGACTTGCGCGTGGTTTTTATAAAACTCGCCGACCGGCTCCACAACATGCGCACCCTCTCCGCCCTGCCGCCGCAGAAACAAAAACGTATCGCCCTTGAGACCCACGAGATATACGCGCCCTTGGCGTACCGGCTCGGCATGCAAAACCTTTCCGGCGAACTCCAAGACCTCGCCTTTCCCTATCTTTACCCGGAAGAATACCGGTGGCTAAAAGACAAAGTAAAGGACGCGTACGAAGCCCGGATGAAATATCTGGAAAAGTTAAAACCGGTAGTCCAGAGAGCCCTGGAAGAAAAAGGCGTGCACACGGCAACGATAGATTTCCGCGCCAAGCGGTTCAGCAGTTTATATAAAAAGCTTTTGCGCCAGAATATGGATGTGGACAAGATTTTTGACCTCGTCGCCATGCGCATAATCGTAAAAACCACCGAGGCCTGCTACGCGTCTTTGGGCATAGTCCACAACCTTTATCCCCCGCTTCCGGGCCGGGTTAAGGACTACATCGCCATGCCGAAACCTAACGGCTACCGCTCTTTACACACCACCGTCATCGGGCCGGACAAAAAATTGATGGAGTTTCAAATCCGCACGGAAGAAATGCACGACGAGGCCGAGCACGGCATCGCCGCCCACTGGATATATAAAAACCACGGCGGCATCGCGCCCTCCAAGCAGAAAAAAATAGCGGAAGAAGCCAAGTGGGTGGACCAAATCCGCCGCTGGCAGGAAGGCCAGGAAGGGAAGATAAGCCCGGACGAATTTATGGAGTCCCTAAAGGTAGACTTCTTCAAAGACAGGATTTTCGTCATTACCCCGCGCGGAGAGGTTCTGGACTTGCCCCTAGGCTCCACGCCCGTAGACTTCGCCTATTCCATACACACCGACATCGGGAACAGCTGCGTGGGCGCCAAGGTTAATAATCAGCTGGTCTCCCTAAACCATGAACTCCATTCCGGAGATTTTGTGGAAATTTTGACCCAAAAAAATAAACGCCCGTCCGAGGACTGGCTGAACTTCGTGAAGACGTCAAATGCCAAAGACAGAATTCGTTTCTCGCTCAGAAAAAAAGAAGGGTCTCTCAGAAAAATTCTGCCTTTGAAATCGGAAATCAGAATG
The DNA here is from genome assembly GCA_036171415.1 of Minisyncoccota bacterium. Classification (GTDB taxonomy): domain Bacteria; phylum Patescibacteriota; class Minisyncoccia; order UBA6257; family 2-01-FULL-56-20; genus LiPW-15. Next base: position 2,506 of record JAVHQZ010000002.1, read on the forward strand.
GTGGTGACTGACCGAGTGGGCCTCTTAAAAGACATCGCCATTATTATCGCGCGGTCCCACGTGAACATCGAAGGCCTCTCCACTTCAAAACCGAGCGGAAGTTTTCAGGTGATAAAAGCTGTTTGCGACACGGCGGACAAAACGAAAATAGAACGCTTGATATTGAAGCTCGAAAAAATAAAAGAAGTTAAAGAGATAGGTTACCGTCTTCTTGAGCCCCAAGCCGCTTAAGCAGATTTATAAGCTCTTCCTTGGAATAGAAGGCTATCGTAATTTTCCCGGCGCCGCCGTGGTCTTTGATAACAACCGGCGTCCCTAGGTTGGAAGTCAGCCTCTCTTCGGCCATCTTTATTTCCGGCGGCAAACCTACTTCATGTTTCGCTTCCTGCTTCGCGTGCGCGTAGACAGCGGCTTGGTCTTTGAGCTCCCTGGTAGTCAGTTTACTCGCGATTAAATCGCGAAATAGTTTATTCTGAACGGCTTGATCGTCAATAGTTAAAAGTAGGCGCCCGTGGCTCTCCGTTAATTGCCCTTTGGATATGGCATCCTGTATCTCCGTGGACAAATCCAAAAGTCGCAAAGTATTCGCGACCGTCTCCCTGCTTTTGCCGAGACGCGAGGCAACCTCCCGCTGGGTCAGACGGAACTCATCCTGAAGCCGGGAATAAGCCCGGGCCATTTCTATGGGGTTCAAATTTTCCCGCTGGATGTTTTCTATTATCGCGAGTTCCAGGCGTTCCCTCTCCAGACGGACGTTCCGCACAATCGCCGGTATGACTTCAAGGCCCAAGAGCTTTGAGGCCATAAGCCTTCTTTCCCCCGCGATAAGTTCGTATTCCACCTCTGTGCCGTTTTCTACCTCCCGTTCTTTTTTGGAAACAACTATGGGCTGAAGCACGCCGAATTCCCGGATGGACGCGGCCAGCTCCCGGAGGGTTTCTTCGTTGAATTCCCGCCTAGGCTGGTCCGGGTTCGGGCGGATTTTCTCAACCTCAATATAATAAATCGCCTCTTTATCCCCCGCTTGGTGTGAGCGTTCTTTCCCCGACGCTCTGGTTGGGGCTCCGCCCCCTGCGGGGCGTCGGAGCTTATCTTCTGCGGAAGCGGAAGCCGCCGGGGTTTCGGCCTTAGGAATAATGGTTTCAAAAACTCTTGCGGGCTCCTGCCTGCCGGCAGGCAGGTCTTCCGCGGGCGAAGCAGGCTCAAACGGCATAGGGTATATCGGGTTCGCGCCAAAATCCCCGCCCGGCATGGAGCTGTCGTCTATTTTCTTTTTTTGCGGCGGGATTAAAGATTCAAGGCCCCTGCCCAGCGGATTGTCGTTCATGGTAGGTCTAAATTAAAATTACCGAAATCCCCCTGTCCCCCGGCTTTCTCCGCCACATAGAATGCATTTTCCGCCTGGACAATTTCTTTAGCCAGTCTTTCGTAGCTTTTGGCCCCCTCGGAATCCGGACGGTAAAGAAGGATCGGCTTGCCGAAGCTCGGCGCTTCCGCGAGCGCGATACTCCTCGGGATCTCGGTTGCAAATACATTATGCGGGAAATATTTGCGCAAATTTTTCGCCACCTCCAAATTCAGCGGCTCTTTGGCGTCATACATCGTAAGCAAGGCACCGGTTACCTTGAGCTGGTGGCCCAGGTTGGTTTTAACCATCGCGAGAGTCTCGAGAAGCTGTCCTAAACCTTCCAGGCTGTAATATTCCGCCTGAACCGGGATTATTATTTCATCGGACGCGGCAAGCGCGTTAACGGTGAGGAGTGTAAGGCTAGGCGAGAGGTCTATAAAAATATAATCGTAGTCGTGCCGGAGCTGATTTAAAAAGTTCCGGAGAAGAAATTCCCGTCCGGACATATCCACAAGCTCCACGAGCGCTCCGGCTAAGTGCGGCGCGGAAGGAATCAGGTGAAAATTATAAATTGCCGAGGGACGGATTAAATCTTTTGCCGGAACCAAACTCAATATGCCATGATAGATGCTTTCGTTTGTCGTAAGCGGGCTTACGCCCAGGTGCGAACTTGCGTTGGCCTGAGGATCAAAGTCCACAAGAAGTACGCGCTTCCCTTGAACCGCCAAATAAGCCGCGAGGTTTACCGCGGTCGTAGTTTTCCCCACTCCTCCCTTGGCGTTGCAAACGGCGATTATCTTTGCCATTGCTTTCAATTTTACGATTATTTCTTGATTTGAGCAACGAAATCGGCTTTAATGTTAAAGCTTAAGCTGAGCCACTTTCCACAATCGCTTTCGTAGCGAAACACGGAATTTCCGCGCGAGAGGCGCGAGGCGCGACGAAGGAATAATAGCGGAAGCGTTATTTCGAGGAGGGATGAACGGCTCGTAGCCGGAAATTGCGCGTTGCAGTAGAATGTGGATTGTGGAAATAGGCTCAAAAGCCCGGGTGGCGGAATGGCAGACGCACACGACTCAAAATCGTGCGGGTAACCCCCATGAGAGTTCGACTCTCTCCTCGGGCACA
>JAVHQZ010000003.1:0-1149 GCA_036171415.1 Minisyncoccota bacterium
TAAACTATAATCGCCAGAATTATCAGTCCCATAAGAATACCAAGCCAGACATTGCCAGTTCCGAGCGTCAGAAAGCCACCTATGGTCGCTGCAAGTGAATTTTGGGTTGCTGTTTGCGCCACCGGCTGTGCCGGCGTAACTGCCGATTTTTCCGTGGGAACGCTAACTGACAGCGCTGTCACCGCAACAGAAACCGACGGCGCGCTGATAAGAACATTTTCTTTTTCTTTTGGTTGAACAAAAACCATTTCCCCTAAAGTGGTAAAACTATGTTCCGTACTGATTGCCAAAGAGCCGTGAGAAACCACCCGGTAATAATATGTTGTACCCGGTGCCAATCCAGGAATAGTTACTGAATGAAAAAGTACGCCGTTAATATTTGCCGGGGTATCGGACTCAGGCGTAGTGCGGGCATAACCGTATTTTGGCGGAATGCCGGCAGTGTCTGTTAAATCCAAAGTATGAGATTCGCTTCCCAAAGCGTAAATTACCTGGCTTGAAGCCTGATAACTGGTTGTCCAGGTAATAGTAACGCTGATTTCCGTAGTGCTGGCCGTTGCTTCGTTTTGGATTGTCAGGCCCGGCGGCAACCATCCCCCGCCTCCACCGCCGCCTCCATATCCGCTGCTACTGCCGGCGCCCGGCAAAATGCCGCCTTCAGTTCCTTGAAAGCCAATTAAAATATCAAAGCCTAAACTTTTACCTTGAAATGTATTTTGGGTGCCCGAATAAAAACTCACATTAAAGTCATACTGGGTATTTGCGCCGCTTGCCAAATCAGAAAGGTAAACCTCGCCGTTGGCGAGAAAATTTGAAAGGGCGTTATTATAAAGCGTTGTTCCGCCTTCTTTAATTACCAAATTTAGAACATTGCCTAAATGATTGGGATCAGTAATATTCAAAGGCTGGGTGGCGATTCGCTGGGTGGCACTGCTGTTATTTGTAACTTTTACCCAATGGCTAATGCTTTCACCCGGCACGAAATTCGCTTCACTGAATAAAGGAGTGGTTTCAAATTCCACCACAAGCGGATCAACAATGGCGCTTGCGAGCGGGAGCGACAAAAACCCAGCGCTAAAAATGGCTATTGAGATTATTAAAATTGTTTTGATTAATTTATCCATAAAATTATTTGGCCGGCGATGAACT
>JAVHQZ010000004.1:0-1138 GCA_036171415.1 Minisyncoccota bacterium
ACTCGGTTTTATCATAAGCTCCGCGCCCCCGCAGATAGTCGCCATAAATTATGTTCAGAAGGGAGAGACGGCGCCGCAAAGCTATGCTAATCCGAATTATCAATTTGTGGTTGAGTATCCGGCCGGATGGAGGGTCTCCGAATCCATCGACCCTTATACTCTGGCGGCAATCAGCCCAAAGGACGGAGGCTTGGCGGTAAAACTCTTCTTGGAAAAAAACAGCTTTAAGGATATTAACGCTTTAAAAAAAGCGAAAGATGCAAATTTGGGTCCGGGCGCAAAATATGAAGTACGGCACTTCCCGAACTTCGATGCCCTGATTTACACGGATATCCCGCAGGGCGGAATGAATTTTGCCGCGATGTTTATAACCTTAAACAAGAGTTATATTTTAGGCATAGCCGGTCCGGACATTAAAACTACGCTGGACGTTTTCAACTCCTTCCAAAAAATATAATTTTTGGAAAGCATTTTTAAATGGACATAATTTCTCACGCGCTTTGGGCGGCGGCGGCCGGTAAGACGGCGCAGCCGAAAATAAAAAGAAAATTAAACCTTTGGTTCGCCGCTTGGTGGGGAGCTTTCCCGGATCTTTTCGCTTTTACCGTTCCGTTCATCTGGATGGGGGTAGAAATAATTTCCGGGCGGGCGAGCTCTTTCCGGTTTCATCCGGAGGGGAACGAACCTCCTTCTTCCGAGCTCTTGCCTATCTATAATCTGGCCTCGTCTTTGTATAACGTGAGCCATAGTTTGTTTATATTTGCTCTGGCCTTCGGTTTTGCTTGGCTTATTTTAAGGAGAGTTCCCTGGGAAATGGGCGGATGGCTTTTGCACATGCTTATGGATATACCAACCCATACTTACGCGTTTTTCGCGACGCCGATATTCTGGCCGTTTTCCGGATATAAGTTTTCCGGGATTCGATGGGCAGAGTGGTGGTTCTTGATCTTGGATTATGGTTCGCTACTCGCGGTTTTTTATTTTCTGCGCCGCCGCGACAACAAAGCCAAAACAAAAACCGCCCGATAGGGGCGGCTTTTGTTTAATTACATTTTGTCTGCGACCTTGCTTATCATCATCGCTTTCATTTCGTCCGGGGTCATCGTAGCGGACATTTTGGCGATATCCTCCGGATGGG
>JAVHQZ010000005.1:0-4897 GCA_036171415.1 Minisyncoccota bacterium
CGGACCGGACACGAACGGCAGCCAGTTCTTTATCATGCTTGCGGACAATCCGCTTCCGAACAATTACACGATTTTCGGCAAGGTGGTTAAGGGTCAGGAAGTCGTGGACGTGATAGGCGCGGCTCCTACCGGCGCGCAGGACCGTCCGACCACCCCCGTCAAAATGGACAGCGTGACCGTCGCCCCGTACGCCCCTTAGTTACTTTCGTATTAGCCACTACTTTCGTATTCGTTTTATCCCCGCCGTCTCACGAATTTCTTGTATATCATATATGATATACAAGAAATCTACGGCAATAGATTGAATATTGGATATAGTTGGAGGCTTCAAAACCGATAATGGAAAAAAAAGAAATAGAATATCCGATTCGCATTAACCGCTATTTGGCGCTTAAGGGTTATTTCACGCGCCGGGGAGCGGACGAACTTATCACCCAAAAAAGAGTAAAGATAAACGGCCGGGTGGCGAAACTTGGAGACAAGGTCCAGGCCGGAGACAAAGTAGATGTTTCAAGCGCTGGGCCGAGAAAGACTTTCGTTTATTTCGCTTACTACAAGCCGGAAGGAATTGTGACCCACACTCCGCAGGAAGGCGAACGCTCCATTACCCAGGTTTTTAAGCATAAGGAGAATTTATTTCCGCTCGGGAGACTGGATAAGAATTCCGAGGGGTTGATTATTCTCACGAATGACGGGCGCATCACCGACCGGCTTCTAAATCCCGATTACGGACACGAAAAAGAATATTTGGTGAAAGTTAATAAGCCGATAGACCGGGAATTTGTCCGCCGGATGACCAAGGGCGTGCCGATTGAAGGCTACAAAACCAAGCCCGCGGATTTTGATCAGATGGGCGACAAGAATTTTAAGCTGATAATAACCGAAGGCAAGAAACATCAAATCCGCCGGATGTGTACCGCCCTGGGCTACGAAGTAATCTGGCTCAAACGCGTGCGGATAATGAATGTGACGCTCGGAAATCTCCGCTCCGGAGAGGGGAGGGAACTGAAAGGAAAAGAACTGGAGATTTTCTTAAAGAATCTAGGACTTTGATAAGTTTGGTCTCTATATAGAGACCGGCGAAAAATATCTTTCTTGTATAAAAAAAGCCCCGGTTAGGGGCTTTCCGAGGCCGAAGTTACTTCTTGCGCTTCCGAGCGGGCTTGGTGGGTGGTGGAATGGGAATGGACGGCGCCTTCGCTTCCAGGCCGTCCTTGTACCCCGAGGAGTAGATGGAACGGGCCGTAGAAATGAGGCTTTCGATGATGAGTTCCGAACTGGTACTCAACACAGGGTCTCTGCCCACAAGTCCTCCTTTTAGCAGGCGTTCTTTTTGGAGCTGAACGGGAGACTAAGAATGATCTTCAGTGCGGACATGGAAATAAAACCGAGCACGAGAAGCATGACAAAAGGCGCAAGGACAATTTGAAAAACGGAAAAAGACGGAAGATTCACGGGATTTCTGCCCACTGTGCCTCCTTAACGAACTGGCGGTACTTTAACCTAAAGATTTTTATACGTCAACGGAGAGTTTGCCCTTCGTAATTTCGTTCAATATCCCTTTTATTTTCTTAAGACTATCTTCGTCCGCGATGGAAATAGGTACGATGTTTTTTTTTGTTTTTTTGAGCTGTTTCATTTTTTCTTTTAATCCCTCGGCGTCTAGAACATCGCTTTTGCTCAAGAAGAGATATTCTTCTTTTTCCAAAAGTTCTTTGTTGTATTGCCCCATCTCTTCCCGGATGGTTTTGTAGTCCTCATAGGGAGTAACGGATTCCGCGGAAATGAAGTGGAACAAAACCTTGGTGCGTTCCACGTGGCGCAAAAATTTTATACCCAAACCCTTACCGGCAGAGGCGCCCTCAATCAAGCCCGGAAGATCCGCGAGAATAAGGTCGTAATAAACTCCGAGGTTGGGTTCGAGAGTGGTGAAGGGATAATTTGCCACCTTAACGTTTGCGCGCGTTAGTTCGTTTAACAGGCTGGATTTGCCGACGTTCGGCAATCCTATGAAACCCACATCGGCTATAAGTTTGAGTTCTAGTCGGACATTGAATTTCTCGCCGAATTTACCTTTTTCAAATTGTTTCGGGCTGGTGTTTTTCGGCCCGCGGAAATGGAAGTTGCCCCGTCCGCCGCGTCCGCCTTTGGCCGCAAGAATTCTTTCGCCGATTTGAACGATTTCTCTGTCTTCCTTGGTGTCCAAATTATGAACAACCGTTCCGACCGGAACTTTTAAAATTATGTCGTCCTGGGTTTTTCCGTCTATAAATTGCGGGCGCCCTATGCCTCCCTTTTCAGCTTTGATTTCTTTTTTAAAACGGAATTGCTGGAGAGTGGAAAGGTCGGAAACTCCTTCAAAATAAATACTGCCTCCCGCTCCGCCGGTTCCTCCCGTCGGGCCAAGGCTCATTTTATTCCGCTGGAAGGCGACTTTGCCGTCGCCGCCGTCTCCCGCGAGTATTTTTATGACTACATCATCTATAAGCATCGGAAGGATTTTAACAGAATACCTTGCAAAAAGCGAGGGTTTTCTTTTTCCCATGGAAAGATTATGATCCGGCTACAAAGTCGCAAAAATATATAAACACATGCAAAAACTTTATCGTTCGGAAACGGATAAAATAATCTTTGGTGTTTGCGGAGGTTTCGGCGAGTATTTCGAGGTCGACCCGGTATTGGTCCGACTGGTATTTATCCTGTTCGCCTTCCTGGGCGGCGGGGGAGTTCTTCTGTATCTTTTGCTCGCCCTGGTAATTCCTAAAAATCTGAAAGCCAGCGCGGAAATAAACAGAGTAGAAAAAATAAAAGACTTCACGCACAAAGCGGGGGAGAAGGTCAGCGACCTGGCGGAGGAGTTGGGCCACGGTGCGAAAGCCACCATGGAGTCCATGCGGGAAAACAGGCGGGAAAGGAAGTCTAGCTTTTTCGGAATTATTTTTGTCGCACTCGGATTTATTTTTCTCGCGAATATTTTTATGCCCGCATACTGGATGGGTAGCAAACTTTTTTGGCCTCTGGTTCTTATCGCCGTCGGCTTGTATCTGATTATCCGCAGATCTTCCGGAGCCGGAATGACGGAGCACAACCATCATCACCATCACGGAGAGCACAAGATGGAAGATAGAAACGAAGAAGCAGGCTAAACAAAAACCCCAGGGGAAACCCGGGATTTTTATGATTCGCCAGACAATTAAGCCATAGGCGCGGACGAACCGCAAATCTTGCAGTCCTTCTTGTGAGTGAAGGCCACAACCAAGGCGGATAATCCGACAAGCACGTAAACAACTTGAGTGACAATTATCGGGAGGCCCCAGGTCTCCAAGTCATACCCGAAAACCCTTAAAAGCCAGTTTAGACCGCCGATTATAAGAAGGCCGAAGGTGAAGTAGTGAAACGCTTTCATATCGATTTTATATTATTTGAATATATAACCTCGACCTTTTCATTAATTATACTAAACGGGTTCCCGAGTTGTGTATAAACCCGCTTTTTCCCGGAGGATTGGCGAGTATAATCAATTCAAATGGCGGTCGGGGGGCATAAGTACATTTTCGTTATCGGCGGAGTAATGTCCGGCGTAGGCAAAGGAATCGCCACCTCTTCTATCGGAGCAATCCTCCAAGCCAAGGGTTGGAGCGTAAACCCTATTAAAGTAGACCCGTATTTGAATGTTGACGCGGGCACGATGAATCCCACGGAGCACGGGGAGGTTTTTGTTTTGGATTCCGGAATGGAGTGCGACCAGGATATGGGCAATTACGAAAGATTTATGAATTTAAATCTCAAGAGCGAAGATTACATCACGAGCGGAATGGTCTACCAATATGTGATAGATAAAGAGCGCAGTCTTGGCTACAAAGGAAGGTGCGTTGAGGCAATTCCGCATATCACCGGGGAAATAATCCGGCGCGTCAAACGGGCGGGTGTGCTCAACAAATCAAAAATTTCCATAATCGAAATCGGCGGAACAGTCGGGGATTATCAGAATATTTTATTCATTGAAGCCGCGCGCGTTATGAAGTTGGAGCATCCCGAAGACGTAATGTTCTTTTTGGTGAGCTACTTGCCGGTTCCCTCAAAGATAGGAGAGATGAAAACTAAGCCGACTCAGAACGCCGTGCACACTTTGAATTCCTACGGAGTCCAACCGGATATTATTATCGCGAGAAGCGAAACGCAACTCGACGAAAAAAGAAAAGAAAAACTGGCGGTTTCCTGCAACGTCAAAAAAGGAAATATTATTTCCGCGCCCGACATCGAAAGTATTTATGAAGTACCATTAAACTTTGACCGGGATAAGCTCGGCGAAATAATTTTAAAAACTTTCGGCCTGAAGAGCCGGCCGAGAAAAGGGTGGATGGCCGCCTGGAAAAAATTTGTACTTCGTCGGAAAGCACTCAAAAAGAAAATTAAGGTCGCGATAGTCGGAAAATATTTTGATACCGGAGATTTTGTTCTTTCCGACTCCTACATTTCCGTCATTGAGGCGATTAAATATTCCGCTTACGCCCTCGGCGCCAAACCGGAAATTATTTGGCTTAATTCCAAAAATTTTGAGCGTGACCCGAAGAGCGTTAAGGAGCTTTCGGGATACGACGGAGTTATCGTTCCCGGCGGGTTCGGCTCTACCGGTGTTGAGGGCAAGATTTTGGCCATCCGCTACGTCCGAGAACATAAAATCCCTTATTTCGGCCTTTGTTACGGCATGCAGCTCGCGGTTATCGAGTTTGCGAGGCACGTAGCCGGGCTAAAAGGAGCGGATACTACGGAAATTTCGCCCAATACCCAAAACCCGGTAATTGATATAATGCCCGACCAGAAAAAGAAGCTTGCTTCGGGAAATTACGGCGGAAGCATGAGGCTCGGAGCCTATCCGGCGGTTCTCAAAAAAGGC
>JAVHQZ010000006.1:0-1133 GCA_036171415.1 Minisyncoccota bacterium
AGGTGTTAGGCCGGATAATCCCCCGCGCCGTCCAGCGCCTGGTGGAAACCCGCGCGAAGCAGGCGGGTATAGGAAAGCATGTCCACCCGCACGAACTGCGCCACAGCTTCGCAACCGATCTGCTCTTAAACGGAGCGGACATCCGTGCCGTCCAGGAGATGCTCGGCCACGCCAACATCGCGACCACCCAAATCTATACTCATCTTACGAATAAGGAGCTCCGGGAAATTCATAAATCTTTTCACGGCAGAAGGAGAAAATAAACAACCCGCCATGTCGCGGATTATTTATTTTGGTGCGGATGGGAGGACTCGAACCTCCAGTGGGTTTCCCCTCGCGGCCCTAAACCGCGCGCCTTTACCAATTTGGCTACACCCGCATAAATGGCCTGGCAATATTATATTTGCGTTTCAAATAATGTTCAACCGATGAATAATAAATGAAATCTATCAGCCTAATGGAATCTTTTTTCGCATAAGTCAAAACCGTCACGCCGCTACCGGGTTCTATCCAGCCGGTTTGAATTCCAATGTTTTTTGAAATCTCTTTCTTAATCCATTCCAAAAACCGGGCGCTGGCCGAATATAGTCTTATCCTTAATTGAGGATGCCTGCTTTCCGGATGTTTAAAAACTCCGATTGTGCCGTCTCCGTCGATACACCCCCTCAAGAAGTCTTTAAAATAAGCGCCGGGAACAAACAACGGTCCAAGTGTTTTAGATTTGGCCGGAGTAAGCCCAATGCCCGTTAAAAACTCGTAAAAATTCTTATCTCCGAATTGCACTTGAAAGTAATTTTTGATTGGGGAATTGCTGCGCGCCTTGCGACCGATTTTGTTTTGAAGACCTAGGCATCTTTTAAAAGTAATTATCATCGCTTCATCTTTGGATGTCAGATTCATGTGCCTGCCGTCTTTAGAAAGATTGCCGTCCGTTGCCAAAAGCCCTATTGCGTAAGCAAATGCCGGAGACCATTCAATTTTTACTTTTCCCAATCGCTTCACGACTTAATTATACTAAAGCTTATAGCGTTTGCCAAATATATGTACAAAAATTTCCGGATGTCTGCGCTTTAAATAATTTCGCCACCCCAGCGCTTTAAACGCGATAAATTTGCCGTTTCCCTGCCTGCCGG
>JAVHQZ010000007.1:0-1132 GCA_036171415.1 Minisyncoccota bacterium
GAAGTTTGCGCGACGCCGAGTCGCTCTTGGACCAGATTTCCAACATCGCCAAAAAGATAGATTTGAAACTCGCCGAAGAGGTTTTGGGCAGGGCGGCTCTCCAAAAAGTAGAGGATGTAGCCGAACTTATCCTGGGGGGCAAATCCAAAGAAGCTATAAAAAAAATAAACGATTTCAAGGCCGAAGGCCTGAACCTAGTTCAACTAACAAAGGACCTCATCCACTATTTGGAAAAGGTTCTGACCCTCTCTTTGAACCCGGACTTAGAAAAATCTTTTTCCGAAGAATTTACCAAGGAAGAGTTGGAAAAAATGAAGAGATTCGCCAAGCTCGCGAAAACCGAAGCCATCCTCCCCCTCCTCCGGAGCCTCATACGGGCCTACAGCGAAATGCGCTACAGTCCCTTTGCCGCCATACCCCTCGAGATTGCCCTTATGGAAACGGCTTAGGCCGTGTTCTCCTCTGATATACTTATAGAGTAAGAGCCATCCCACGCTGGTCGTCGGATGGACGCCTCCGCTCCGGAATTTCGGGCGGATGAACATCTCGATAAATTTAAAGGTCGGTTCATCCCTCACCCAACAGAGAAAATCGTCTTTTGATTTTTATAAACCGGATTCTTCATCCGAGCAGCTCGGCAATCAGTCAAACAATAGCCGTTCGCCTTATGGCGATAAAATAAAAATCAATTCTCTGTTAGGTGAGGGAAAATTTAAAAAATGAAAACTTTAGCCTGCAAAGACTTGGGTAACCCGACCTGCCCGTTCGTAGCGGAAGATATGACCGCGGAAGGGGCCGTGATGAAAATGATGGATCACGCGAAGGTGACCCATCCGGAGGATATCGCCAAAATGTCCGCTACGATGACCCCGGACGAAATGAAGGCGATGATGATGTCCAAGGTCATGGACAAAATGGTTCCATAAATTTCTTTTCCGTGGTCGCGTTGTCTCACTCCTGCGATGCGACACGCTATGCCTCGGCTTGCCTGCTCCGGCGCTACCGGAGACCGAGCCAGGCCTTGCCTCCGGAATCCCCTGGAAAAGTAATTTATTCCGCGGGGCAAAAAAGATTAAAAACAAAAACCGCCCTTATCGGGCGGTTTTTGTTTTGGCCTTGTTGTCGCGGCGGC
>JAVHQZ010000008.1:0-4848 GCA_036171415.1 Minisyncoccota bacterium
GGAGGGTGTCTTAACCGGCGGGGTATCTAATCCCGCAGGTTTTTTAGACGAACGCCAGATTTAAATTTGGCGGGCCAGAGAGGATTTGAACCTCCAGCCTCCCTAAGCAGATGTAACAGGACCACGGTGCTTGCTGCTCAGGCGCTCTGCCGATTGACCTGCCTGCCGGCAGGCAGGGCTACTGACCCGCCTGAAATTACTAAAACCAAGTTTACTTTCGGAGAACGCGCGCGTCAACCCCGTAGTGAAATTTCGCTTAATTTTTACGTGCCCAGCCATACTGCCGGAACGTAAATCTTTCACTTTCATCTGAAAAACATATTTTAAAAAATTAAAGGCACGAGCGAAATTCTACTACGGGGTCAACCGCTAAATTAAAAAGTCCGTGGAATTATTTCCCGTATCAACCCAGGTTCCGTCTTTTATTTTTCTTCTCAAAATTTGCCCATCGTCGGGACTGAGAGGATATGGCTGCCCTTCCGTAAATTGTCCCGCTCCGCCTCCCCAAGATACCGCATCCACAAGATTCCCGGCTGAATCAAAAACCGCCACGCTATTGTCTTTAGAGATTGTCGCGCTCGAAATTATTTGCGCTCCCATGTTTGCCGCGAAATTATTTTTACTGTTTGCCCAAAGAATAGTCGCGCCAGCGGCAACGGAGGTTCCCTCGGGAATCACCCGGATGGAAGATTCTGTTCCCGTTTTGGTTCTCTTTCGTATTTTCCATCCGGAAATATCCAAGTTCGCCGAGGTAGGATTGCTGAATTTTATAAAATCGTTTTCGGTGCCGCCAGTCCCAGAAATTTGTATCTCGGCGATTACCAAGTGGCTCCCGCCCGGCGCCGGAACCGGAGCCGTGGTTGGGGACTCCGCGGGCGCGATATTATTGTTGTTCGGCGGAGCCTGCGGCGCCGGCGGAGTGCTATCCCCCGCGGCAGAAGTCGCATCTGACGCGGCAACAATCTCCGCAATTTGACCGGATGAGCTTGTCGCCTCCTTAATTTCCGCCGTGGTTGGATAATTTATTTCTTTTTGCGGCGCCGGGGCGGGCACTGCCGGCAAAAACGCGGGGACTTTTGTATTTTTTTTGGCAACCGCGACTTTCGGGGCTGGAGTTCCGTTCTTAAGGGGTACGCGGGCGATTGTTTTGACGGCGGAGTTCGGAGCCCAGGCTTCCCCGGCGGTTTGGGCGGCCAGATTAGCGGTTTTTTTCATTGCGTCAATACCTTCCCTTGCGAAAGCCGCGAGCAAAAACCCAGCCAAAAATAGGCAAACGTAAAATCCCACCTTCCTTATTCTGTTTTTGGCCGAAACGGCTCTATTTTGGTCTTCTTCCATGTGACACTTTAACCTAATTTTAGCAAAATGATGAAATTTTTTGGAAAAAATTCTCGTTTGCCTGGGACGGACATCCTTAAAAATATTAAACAATAATTCTGGCAAACGTCAAGGTTTTCTGGGGATAACTCCCCCTTGGGGGTAAAACCCCCGTGCTAAACTTTAGGCATGAAGAAAATAAAAAAATCCTCCGCAGCCCAAGGGCTCGCAACAAAAGCCGAAGCAGCAAAAATAAATTCGTTGTTCTCCGAAAATTCTTTGAAGATGTTAAAAAAACGCTATCTTCAAGTTCTTCCGAACGGAACACAGGAGACTCCGGCGCAAATGATGGAGCGGGTGGCGAAAGCATTGGCTGAGGTAGAGAAAAAATACGGCAGAGACCGGCGGTTTGTTTCAAAAGTGGAGAAAGATTTCTTTAATATCATGTCCAGCAAGGAATATACGCCCGCGGGACGCACAATGACCAACGCCGGAGCGGGTACCGCGCTCGTCGCGAACTGCATCGTGCTCCCGATTCACGATACCATGGAAAGTATTTTCCAAACCTTGAAAGACGCGGCTCTCTTGCAACAATCCGGTTCGGGCTTGGGCTTTTCCCTGGACGAACTCCGGCCCGCGATGACCCCGACCAAACGTTCCAACGGTTTTTCTTCCGGTCCGGTATCATTCTTGAAAGTTTACAACGAAGCCTTCGGTACAATTAAGCAGCAGGGGCGCCATGGCGCGAACATGGCGATGATGTCGGTGGATCATCCGGACATATTGGATTTCATCCGCTCGAAAGAAGTGGAGGGTGAAATTTCAAATTTCAATATTTCGATTAAAGTTACCGATGAATTTATGAAAGCGGTGACCGAACGGCCGAACACCCAGTGGTACTCCGAGCGGCGGGGAATAAAAACGAAGCCGCACAAAGTTATCCGCGCGAAAAACGGCAGCGTGGTCGGCGTGGAAGATATTGATATAACGGTTAAAGAACTTTTTGACGAATTGGTTAATTATGCCTGGACGAACGGCGAACCCGGAATAGTTTTTATAGATGAAATAAACCGCACCAACCCTCTGCCCGGTCTCGGGAAAATTACGACATCCAATCCTTGCGGCGAACAATTTTTGCACGCCTATGACAACTGCAACCTCGGCTCGGTAAATTTGGCAGTGCTCGTGAAGAACGGAAGAGTTGACTGGAGCCGCCTAAAGTTCGTAACCAGAACCGCCGTGAGATTGATGGACAACGTAATAGACCTTTTTGATTTCCCGGTCCCTGCCATCACCGAAATGGCCAACAAAAACCGCCGGATAGGTCTGGGAGTCATGGGTTTCGCGGACATGCTCTTCCAATTGGGAGTCGCCTACAACTCCGAAGAGGGCCGGAAAATGGGGGAAAAGGTAATGAAAGCGATAAACGACGCTGCCCACCAAATGTCCGCCGAGCTGGCCAAGGAAAAAGGAGTATTCCCGAATATCACGCAAAGCATTTACAACAAGAAGGGAGCGAAACCCAGGAATGCCGCGCTTACGACCGTGGCTCCGACCGGCTCCATCTCTATGATGTTCGACTGCTCCTCCGGCTTGGAGCCGAATTTCGCCCTTTCCTTCGTCAAACAGGACAAAGACGGTCTCCAATACCACTATCTGAATCACTATTTCGATGAAGCTTTAAAGAAAATGAAGTTAAGTAAGAGCCGCTTGGAAGAAGTTAAGGCGGAACTCCTCAAAACCGGCAGTATCCAGGGGATTTCCGGGTTGCCTGCCGAACTCCGGAAAACTTTCGTCGTCGCCATGGATATTTCCGCGGAAGACCACATGAAAATGCAGGCGGCTTTTCAGAAGCACGTGGACAATTCCATCTCCAAAACCATCAACTTCCCGAATAGCGCCACCAAAGAAGAAGTCTTCGACGGATTTGTTTCCGCCTGGAGAAATAAATGTAAGAGCGCCACGGTTTACCGCGACGGCAGCCGCTCCGTGCAAATCCTGAATCTCGGAACCGGAGAAGGGCTCACCGCTCCATCTGAAATCGGAAAGGGCGCGGTAGCGGAAAAAAAGACGGAAGTGCGTCTCGCCGTGGACAATACCCGCCATGGCGCGAAGAATCGCCCGTCAGTCATGAACGGCCGGACTTACCGCGTTAAAACCGGCTACGGCAATATGTACGTGACCATAAACAACGACGAGAACGGTGAACCGTTCGAAGTCTTCGCGACTATCGGCAAGACCGGAGGCTACTTCCAGGAACAGAGCGAGGGCATCTGCCGCCTTATTTCTTTGGCTCTCCGCTCCGGCGTACGGGTAGGCGAAATTATTGATAACGTGAAGGGCATCCGCGGGCCGATGCCGACTATAAGCGACAAAGGTACAATTCTCTCTTTGCCTGACGCGGTCGGAAAAATCTTGGAAGAACATGTGCGCCACACCGAAAGCAATCACTTGAATCCGGTAAACGGAGAAATTGCTCCTATTCCAGCCTCCACCCTCTCGATGGACGAGAAAGTCTCCGTCGGAGGTCCGGCGGACGGACACTCAGAAATTAAGGCTATCGCCGACTACGGAGTAATGCCGGGATGCCCGGACTGCGGGTCCCAGCTTCAAATAGCCGAGGGCTGTCTTTCCTGCAAGAGCTGCGGTTTCTCCCGCTGCTCCTAGGGGCTCCGATTTCTCATTTTCGGACCATGAACAGCTACTCACAATGGTCCGCAAAACGAGAAATCCCTGCCTGCCGGCAGGCAGGTCCGCGTTGGAAAATGCAATCAAAAACACCCGCTCTATGGGTGTTTTTATTTTGGGTTATAATATTAGCCAATGGAAAGGTCGGAAGAAGAAATTTTCTTAAGAGCCAAACACGGGGATATTTCCGTGTTTGAAAAAATAGTTTCGACGCACGAACGGGCTCTTTTTAATTATATTTTGAGATTAACCGGTAATACCCACGATTCCGAAGATCTCCTTCAGGAAACCTTTCTTAAAATATACAACTCCATAAAAACCTACGACACGGCCCGCCCCTTCAAAACCTGGGCCTATACCATCGCCACCAGAACCGCCTATGACTTTTTTAGGAAGAAAAAAGTCAGAAAAGAGCTCTTGACCCTGGACGAAGAGGGGCCGGATGAAACTTTTGAGGACCCGGAGGCGTATAACAAGATAGAAAGGCTGGGTGACCTGGAAGCGGCTCTTAAAAAGATAAAGCCAGTGTACCAGTCCGTGTTACTCCTCTATTACCAAGAAGGGTTCAGCTATGAGGAGATTTCTTCAATGTTGGGAGCTCCCCTGAACACGATTAAAACTAACCTCCGCAGGGCAAAACTAGAACTTAAAAAAATACTATCCTAATGGACGAACTGGAAAAAAAACTTAAAAACTTCCCCTCGGAAGACATGCCCAAGAACTTTCATGTCCGGATTATAGATTATATTTCCGATAAAAAACTAAAAACTCCGTTTTATTTCCTGATTACACTCTTGTCCCTTAACTTTGCCGCGTCCCTCTGGAATCTTGTTTACAGGCTCA
>JAVHQZ010000009.1:0-4810 GCA_036171415.1 Minisyncoccota bacterium
AGCTATAGGGGCACGCTGCGTACAACGCAGAAATCTATTTATATTTTTAATGAGCGAACCGATGGATAAGGCGAAACCTTATTAAAGGCAACTGCTTTACCACTAAGCTATAGGGGCTAATCACGAAAATTCTAATACAAATTTATATTTTCGTAAAGAAAAAGACCGTCAGGGACGGCAAGTGTCCAAATCCCGCCCCGCGAAAGGACTTTCATTAATTATTTACATTGTTCTCCACGTGGAGAAATTGCATTTTCGCCGAGGCTATAAAAGGCCGAGCGGGCACGGTTTCCGCTACGCGGAAGAGCGAGGCCGTAAGCCAGCCGTAATTCTCGCCGGGGGTTACGGCGTAGGCGGAAACGCAATTTCGGAATTCTTTTGACTGGCTCTGCGGCTTTTGTTATGCTGAGAACCAATGCGAAAACATCCCGGGTTCCTGCTTTCTCTAATAGTAATTTTGGCGGCTGTATCCGCCGTGTTCGTATATCCGGTGGGTTTCGGCGCGAAAAATTTGCCTTGGCGTTTGGGCTTGGACCTCGTCGGCGGGAGCCACTTGGTATATCAGGTAGACCTTACAAATATCGGTACGGGCGACCGTGACTCCGTTTTAAACGGTTTAAGAGACGTTATTGAACGCAGAGTTAACCTTTTCGGCGTCAGCGAACCTCAGGTATATATAGGCAAGTCCGGAGCCAAATCCGAACTCATCGTTGAACTCGCCGGCGTGAAGGACGTGGGCCAGGCAATCCAACAAATCGGCACGACCCCGCTTTTGGATTTCCGCGAGGTGGACGGGACCGGAACATCCACGCAATTTATCCAGACCAATCTTACCGGACGGTATATCACCAAAGCGGAGCTTACTTTCGACCCGACTACCAACGTGCCGCAGGTATCGCTCACCTTTAACGACGAAGGAGCTAAAATTTTTGAAGAAATGACCGCCGCTAATATCGGCAAGCCCATCGCAATCTTCTTGGACGGCCAGCCGATAGAAATTCCGACGGTCCAAGAAAAGATTACCGGAGGCAAGGCGCAAATTACGGGGCGGTTTACCGTGGATTCCGCGAGACTTCTCGTAGAGCGTTTTAACGCCGGAGCGTTACCCGCGCCTATCAGCCTTATCGACCAGCAAACTGTTAGTCCGACTTTAGGTATAGATTTTATGAATAAGACTATTTTCGCCGGTCTCATCGGGACGCTTTTAGTCATGCTTTTCATGCTTATCTATTACCGCCGCTTGGGTATTTTCGCGGTGCTGGCGCTTTTAATCTACATAGCCCTAACGCTCGGTCTCTTTAAGTTGATTGGCGTAACTTTGACTCTCGCCGGTCTCGCCGGTTTCATTTTGACAATCGGTATGGCTGTGGACGCCAACATCCTTGTTTTCGAGCGCATTAAAGAAGAGCTGAAGAAGGGATTATCGCGTGCCGCCGCGACCCACGAAGGTTTTAGGCACGCCTGGCCCTCCATCCGGGATTCCAACACTTCTACTATAATTACCGCGGTCATCCTTTATTTCTTCGCGACGAGCTTTGTGCAAGGCTTCGCTTTAACGCTTTTAATCGGTGTGGCGGTCAGCTTATTCTCTGCCATAACGACCACGAGATTACTGCTCCAGGTTTTTGTCGAAAAGAAAAACGAAATAACCCATGCTTAATATAATCGGCAAAAGAAAAATTTATCTGGCTGTTTCCGGATTTTTGGTAGGTTTGGCGGTTCTGGCCATGGTTCTTTTCGGCTTCCGGCAGGGGATAGACTTTACCGGCGGCGCCTTGTGGCAGTTTAAACTTCCGGCCGATACGACCTCCGAACAGGTGCAAACGGCTTTCCAAACCGACTTGAAGATCCAGGACGCGAAGATAACTTTTGATTTGAAGAACGAGGTATTTTTCGTTCGCATTCCGAATCTCGCGGAAGCGGAGCACCAGGCTTTTGCCGCCGAACTCAAAACCAAATTCGGTTCTTTTGAGGAACAGAGTTTCCAATCCATCGGTCCTTCCGTTGGCGCGGACCTGAAACAGAAATCCATTCTCTCCCTCATCTTGGTTTTACTGGGCATTTCCTTTTATATCGCTTTCGCTTTCCGCAAAGTTTACCAGCCGGTCAGCTCCTGGAAGTATGGTTTCGTGACCCTGTTCACGCTTTTCCACGACGTGGCGATACCGGCGGGTTTGCTCGCGATACTCGGCCGTTTCGGTACCATAGAAATTGATACGAACTTTATCGTGGCGCTTCTCGTGGTCATGGGTTTTTCCGTCCACGACACCATCGTCGTCTTTGACCGCATCCGGGAAAATCTTTTGCTTAGCCGTATGAAAAAGAGTTTCGGCGAAATTGTGAATGAGTCCGTAAATCAAACCTTGGCCCGCTCCATCAATACGTCTTTCACCCTTATTCTCGTGCTCTTAGCGCTACTTTTCCTCGGGCCCGTTAACCTGCACTATTTCGTGCTCACCCTGCTCGTCGGTGTGACGACCGGTATATACTCGTCCATTTTCGTTGCTAGCCCGCTTCTATATATCTGGCAGAAGTCGTCCAGCCGCTAGACAGAGGCAAAATACCCCCGACCGGGGTATTTTTTGTTGACTTATCTTTTCGGAAGCTTAGTATTCTAATTAGCTAAGTGAAACGGAGAAAAAAATATGTTTTGGCCGGTGTTTCTTGAGTGCCCTAGGTGCAATAAGCACCACGAGTCTCTCGAAGTGTCTTTCAGTCCCAACGGAGATACCCAGCTCACAACCACATGTTGCGAACGGGTTCTCGGGCTCATCATGAAGTGGGAGGATGTCGTGGCCGGAGCAACCAGACAGGAAGAGGCATTTCTCCTCCAAAGCCCCGAAGGCAAGAAGAAGTTTGGTAAGAAATTCTCTAAAGAAAACTGATTCGCTCGCCCCCGCCTAAATAGCGGGGGCAAAATCGTTTTATATTGCCCGCCTTTACGGTCTGCTCCAGGAGCGAAGCCCCTTTCCCTAGATTTTTTGCCCCGC
Source organism: Minisyncoccota bacterium (assembly GCA_036171415.1). Classification (GTDB taxonomy): domain Bacteria; phylum Patescibacteriota; class Minisyncoccia; order UBA6257; family 2-01-FULL-56-20; genus LiPW-15. The sequence goes on from JAVHQZ010000009.1 coordinate 2,991, forward strand.
GGAGCATTCTCGCTTGAAGAGGGGCTGTTGGAGCGGTTTTGAGCTTGGTCCCGCCAAGCGGCGGGGCAAAACCGCGACCTGCCTGCCGGCAGGCAGGGACCGCAGACACCCTTCCCGCAGGAAGGAAGGGAAGTCCGTCCCTCTAAAATGAGAAGGCGGAACCCTTGACAGGGGAGGCCCTTAGGGGTTATAATTTGCGAGTATTAAAAACATGCAAATCCAGAAGCTTTATACAAATTTAACTAAGGATCTTAGCGACCGGCAGAAAGAGGTCATAGCCGGCCGTTTTGGGCTTTCTAACGGCAACCCCGAGACCCTGGAGGCCATCGGCGGGCGTTTCGGCGTTACCCGGGAAAGGGTTCGCCAGATTGAAGCCGCCGCTCTAAAAGAGATGGGCGACAAGTTCTCCAATATACCGGAGCTTGTTTCCGTTATGGAAAAAGGTAAAAAGTATCTTAAAACCGTAGGCGGAGTCGCCAAGCAGGAAGTGCTGGTACAACACCTTATGGGCGAACTCGACGGCTTGAATGAAAACTATCTTTCCGTCCTTTTGGCTGTTTCCAAAGCCTTTGATTTTTACGCCTCCGATGCGGATTTCTGGGGCTACTACTTTTTGGATAAATCCGGCCAGAAAGAAGCGATGAAAATCTTAACAGCTTGGACTTCCGTTTTGAACCAAAAGAAAGAAGACGTGCTTTCGGGAAACTATGACGCACATTTCAAAAAGTTTTTGAAAGAAAAGAATCTTAGCACCGCCTATTTGGAAAACTGCCTGGGCATTTCCAAGAAAGTTCACGTTAATCCCTACGGCGACAAAGGGCTTATCGCCTGGCCGGAAATCCGCCCGAAGACCATCCGCGACAGGATTTATCTCGTGCTTAAGAAAACCGGCAAGCCGGAACACTTTACCGCCATCGCCAAGTTGGTAAACGATGCTAAATTCGATACCCGCATCGCCTTGGCTTCCACCGTCCACAACGAACTTATCAAAGACGCCCGTTTTGTTTTGGTCGGCCGCGGAATCTATGGGCTTTCCGAACACGGCTTTGAGCCCGGCACTGCCAAAGATGTTATCAAGACGATTCTCGCCAAGCAGGGGCCGATGCGTTCCAAGGATATTGTTTTGAACGTTCAGAAAAAACGCTTCTTCAAGTACAACACCATTTTGGTAAATCTTCAGAATAAGGATCTCTTCCATCGCGCGGAGGATGGAACTTACCGGATAAAGGAAGCTTAATTAGGCACCTCCGCGAAACCCCTCCTGAACCGCGTTGCGCGGGATTTTTGTTTTGTTGCAATGAGCGACGAGGCGATAGTAGTCGGACAGACTACAGCTCCGAGGAGCGAAGAAGCAAAAGACAAAAAGAGCCGCAACCCGAAGGGATATGACTAATTTCCGAAATCTCTTTGTCGCTACGGACTTGATGTACCACTGCGGGCACGCCTTCGTCCTTGCTCCGCGAGTTTTCAGGAAATTAGCTAATATCGCGGCCGGGTGGGATTTTGCGGAGGAGCCTGTAAACAACCGGCATACTAGCCGGTTGTGTTAGTCTTACAATATGAACAACTTCGAAGATTTCGGAAAAATAGAGATAGGGGCGGACGTCCGGCTTTACGAACCCCTTCCGGGCGAAAAAATCAGCACAGCCGCTAAGCGAATGATTGCCTTGGCGAAGGAGATAAAGCAAGGCGTAGCGGCGAGATTTAACGGCATTATCGTCATGGCTAACGAAACCTCAGTTGAGGAGAATATTATTGCCGACTACATGGCGAAAAGCGGAAAAATCGCCGAAGAATACGAATCGCCCGAAGAAAATGGC
>JAVHQZ010000010.1:0-1114 GCA_036171415.1 Minisyncoccota bacterium
TCCGCTCCGATACCGGAAATAATTTCCGCTGTCTGAACGGAAAAAAGAGCATCCTTCATTTCTTGTGGAAGAGTTTTAAATCTTTTCTTGGCTTGCTCAACGGAGATATTAATCATTTGTATTATGTTAATCCCTTACTTTTGCTTGCGTTCTCGCGCCGAACTTTTTGAGCTTCTTCGTATGCGGCCTCATTGTCGGGAGTGTTGCTCATAACGCCCTTCAGTGCCTCATCCTGCTCTTTTATTCCTGCCGCAGTTTTGCCGGAGGCTGCGCCGGGGTAATAACTTTCTAACGAAACCCCAAGATTCGCGGCGCCAGTATTGGAAAGCCATTTTTTAATCCCTTCGCTTATGTCTTCAGAACCAACCTCCTTACTCGCATTTTTAAAGTTTTCTTCGGCACCACCGCCCTGCTCCTGAAGCTGGGAGATAAAAGAAGAGAACTTGCTTACAGTAGCCCCCTGCGGGCCGACCATCTCGCGCGCAAGAGATGCCTTAAAGGTCTCAAACTCGCCACCCTCGCCTCCCTCCATGCCAAGCGGGTTTTTATTTTTATCCGAGTCGGTTTTTTTGAAAAAGCCAGCCAAAATTTCCGGAGACATTTTGCCGATGCTTTTTTGAAGCGTTCCTCTAAGTTCCGACAATTCCGTATTCAGCAAGCCCTTTTCTTCTTCCGTAGCCGCCCCCAATTTTTCTGTTAAGGCGGCAATCTTTTCCAGGGCGACCTGAGCATTGGTTCCTGTGGCGTCTAACACTGCGTCGCTGGTGCTCTTAGCACCAATCTTTTCATATGTGTCTTTATTTTTCTTAACCTCGTCAATTTCCTGTGAGGTTAGGCTTTCAAGACCACCTTTCTGTTTTGAGAGAAGGCCTAAAATGGCCGCGCGGGAATTTTTGTTGTGACCCAAGGGATCCGCCCGTAGCTCTTCCAAGAGCCTGTTTTTATCCAATCCGGCATACTGCTTCTCGTAGTCGGCAACTTGGTTCGCGCCTCCGGGACGGGCAGCCATGGCGAGACCGCGTCCGCCGAGACGGCCCAAATAACCGAGAGGACCGCGGGTAGTAGATTTCATCATCGTCTGAGCCATATCTTGTACCTTCTTATTTTGGAAAGG
>JAVHQZ010000011.1:0-4804 GCA_036171415.1 Minisyncoccota bacterium
AACCGCGAGGTCCTTGGAAGTTTCCGAGTAGAGAGCGCCGGTCGCCGCGACTTCAGCGGTGTTGTCGACTCCGAGACCTACCCAGTAGCCGAAGGCATGGTCGCTCATGCCGAGGAAGTGGCCGATGAGCGGGAAAGTCACGAGAGCCAGGGTTCCCGAAAAAATGATGGCCGCGATAGCGAGAGAAGAATCGTCTTCCTCCGCGTCGATTGCGCCTCTTGCGGCGATGATGGCGGAAACTCCGCAGATGGAGGAGCCGACCGCCAAGAGGGAGGTAAGCTTCGGGCTCAGCCCGAAGAACTTCCCGAGCCATTGCATGAAGAGGATGGAGAGCGCGATCTCGATGACCACGAGTACCAAGCCCTTGGAGCTCAGCCGCATCACGTCAACAAGCAGGAATCTTGCTCCGAGAAGCACGATGCCCATCTTGAGCCAAAACTCGTAGGTGGCCACGCCGGGGGCGAATCTCTCGGAGACCCCGATGGTGTTTGAGATGACGAGTCCGATTAGAATCGCCCAGAGGACGTACTCGATGTTCGGGAAGGTCAGGTGGTTAGCCTTCGTGTAGGCGCCGACGGACTTTTCCAAGAATTTTCCGGCGAAGCCGATGGCGAACAAGAGAGCTAGCCCCGGCAGAAGCCGGAAGATTTTGGCGGGAAAAGATTCTAGAGCAGACGAGGTATGCCAAACGTTTCGTGCCAAACTCATTTTGACTCCTTTTACCAAGGAACCCTTACCAGGTTCAGCCTCACGAGAGTTGCGAGTGCGAGAGCGGCGAAAACAGCCCAGGCATCGAGTGAAAGCTTCTTACGCATTTTCTTCTCCTTTTTGAAAGTAACTGCTCTCTTTTTAGCACCTATAGCTCCCAGGGTCAATAAAAAAGGCCCCGTGGGATGGTAAGTCCTTGCGAACTTATCCCACGGGGCTGAATCTTGCTTACTCGAAATCCTGCGGATCGAGGATCGTCGAATACTTGTCGAGGTAGAGGAACGGAGTGTCGCCGGCGACGAAGACAGCGAACGTCTCGCCCTCGGCGTTGCGGAACTCTCCGTAGTGCTCTTTGAGGAAGCGGATGAGGCCGGCGAACGCGAACCCGGAGCTCGGACCGGCCATGAATCCCGCGCGGATGAGCTTCAGGCTCTTCCTATAAGATTCCTTGGTTTCCACTTCCACGTGGTAGATGCCCTTCTTCCAGTCGAAGCGGATTTCCGCGAGGCGGTCTTCGCTTCGGACGCCGGGGACCGCGTGTCCCTTGGCGCAGAGCGCGCCGACTACGGCAACCTTCTCCGTTTTTCCGGCGAAGCAATTTTTTGCGCCGACCACAGTGCCGGTCGTGCCGAGTCCGCCGCAGAAAACAGTTACCTTGTGGTGGCTCTGCTGCCAGACCTGTTCCGCCGTCCACTTGGCATGAGCCGCGGGATTCGCCGGGTTTTCGTATTGGCCGAGATTCCGCACGCCCTTTCTTCTTCCTAGGCGCTTGGCCTTCAGGATACCGCTAGGTTCCCCCGGTACCGCGGTCGAGCGGATGGTCTCCACTCCGGCGATGTTCAGGATTTCCCCTTTGGCTCCGGCGATGTCTTTCGGCACGATGGCTTCGACTTTACTCACGCCGAAGTACTGAGCGAGGATGCCCAGGCAAAACGCCATGTTACCGGAAGAGTTCTCGATGAGCTTTTTGACTCCCTTGAGCTTCCCTTTCTTTTCCGCCTCCACGAGCATGTTCCAAGCCGGGCCCTGCTTGAGATTCAGAAGCGGAGTCAGATACATGGCTTTGAGGAAAATGCGAATTCGGTCCTTCTCGAGGAACGGATTCAGCGGGTAGGGGAGCTCCACGAGGGGAGTCGGCAGCGCATTGGTCGGGTCAAGAAAGGTCCGAATCGCGTCCGGACCGTTGAAGACATTCGAATACATTTGAATACCTCCCTTTCTTATTCGGTTGTTTTTGAGCTGTCTAGACTCTCACGCAAAACCTGCTTAGAGTCAACCCCCGCAATAAAATTTTGCATAATTCAATTCCTAAAAAACCACTGCTGTGATTAATCACAGCAGTGGAATAAAGAACCGGCTGGTTTTTTAATTTAAGCTTTTCGGACGATGCAGATAGGCGTCATCTCATCCGCCTGGCCCAGGGGGTTATCGCGGAAAAGTTTGCCGATGAATTTTTCGGACAACGCCCTGGTGGATTTGCCGAGAGAAAAAGCGCCGATGTAATTGGCGTCCAAGATAACAGTTTCGTTTCCGAACTCCGCCTTGAGCTTACGGGCCACGCCGTCCGGATCTTTGGGCGCCAGCTTCGCGTAGTGGGCGTATTCCAAAATAGAAAAGGACATCGGGCAGTCTACGGATTTCGCCATCTTGCCGCAGATAAGATAGAAGGCGCCCTTGATGCCCAAAGGCCGGGTGACCGCCGTAACCGCCGCGGCAAAAAGAACTCTCGGTATTCCGGCCTCTTCTATAAAAAGCTGCATCGCCATCGGTGTACCGTGGCCGAATCCTTTGAAATCTTTTGTGCCGTAGTTATTGTGTACTTTGCGGGCGAGAAAACGGGCGAGCTTAGTAGGTTTTACGTCGTTCATATTTATAATTCTCTCTTGGGTGACGCAAACAACTTTTTCGCTCACAAAAAGCAGGTCGCCTGGTTTCAAATAAGGACCGGCATACTTACGGACAGTCTCCACTAGGTCTGTTTTTTCGGTGAGGAGCGGAGTTTTTATCGGCAGACGCAGATATTTTTGTCCGTCAAACTCTATCTCCAGTTTTTTCCCTTTGTTCGGAACGATGTTCGGCATTTGTTCTCCCATTAATTACATAATACACGTTGGTTTGCTTTTTCGTCTACCGCGCTTAAAATAAACTCATGCTTATAAGAGCTTGCATGGCGAAGATCCACCGGGCGACCGTTACTCAGGCGGAGCTTAATTACGTCGGTTCCATAACCATCGACGAAGATTTACTGGACGCGAGCGGCATCAAGCCGTTCCAATATCTTAATATCACGAACGTTTCAAACGGAATTTTCTGGCAGACCTATGCCATGGCGGGGAAGCGCGGCGCGGGCGATATTTGTCTGAACGGCCCTCCGGCAAGACACTTTCAGCCCGGGGATAAAATAATAATTCTTGCGGAAGCCCTAATTGAACCGGGCGAGCTTAAAGATTTGAATCCGGTCGTGGTTTTTGTGGATGAAAAAAATAAGGTTACGGAAATAAAGAAGCACACGACTATACAAAACCCGTAAGGATTTCGAAGGACTTTTATTGTTAGGGCGGTATGTTTTGCGCCTCGCTTGAAGGGGCTGTTGGGCCGTGCTATAAAGCTGAAAATAAATTAATAACCTATGGAGGAAACAAAAGTGAACGACAAAGCTATCGGAGCGGAAAACATCCGCTGGGACCTTTCGGTTTTTTACTCCGGGTTAAGTGACCCGCAACTTGAGTCCGATTTGGCGGACTACGCGGAACGAGCCAAAAAATTCCAAGCCGACTACAAGGGGCAACTTTCGGAAAAGCTGGGGCAGGCCATCGGCGACTACGCGAATTTGACCGTTCTCGCGAGTAAAATTCAGATTTACCTCTACCTGCGACAGAGCACCGACACGGGGGATGCGGAAGTTAAGGCCAAAACGGCAGAAGTGGAAAGAAAGATGTCCGCTTCTAGCGGGGAATATCTGACTTTTTTCAATCTGGAGATGGTGGCTATTCCGGATGATATCCTGGAAAAACTTTACACGAACGACGAGGCGGTCAAAAAGCACCGGCCATGGATAGAACACGCCCGGGTATTCAGACCGCACCTCTTAAGCGAACCGGTGGAGTCGGCGCTTGCGAAACGCGCCCCATTTGCGGACGGCGCCTGGAGCGATTTTTTCGATGAGCTGGAAGCAGATCTGCGTTTCAGCTTCAAGGGCAAAGACATGACGCTGACCGAGATGGTGAATGTCCTTACGAATTCCCAGGACCCGGCCGAGCGAGCCGAGGCGCTCCGGGTAATCAACTCGGGACTCGGAGGATTGTTTGCAAAGTATTCGGCGCAAACACTTTATATCGTGGCGGGTTTGGGAGCCGTGGAAGACAAGGAACGTGTTTTCAAGAATCCGATGGATTCTCGCAACAAATCCAACCGTGTTCCCGATGAGGTGGTGGAAGCACTGCATTCGGCAGTCACGAAAACCGCGGCACCGCTGGCTCAAAGATGGTATCGGCTAAAAGCCGCTCATTTGGGACAGAAAACCCTGAAGTGGAGCGATCGGAACGCGCCGCTGCCTTTTAGTGACACAAGCACTGTGCCGTTTGAAGAAGCGATGGCGACCGTTCTATCGGCTTACGAAAGCTTCAGCCCGACGCTCGCGGAAATTATCCGCAAGATGATTGCCGAAAAGCGTTTGGATGCTCCCGTTACCAAGGGGAGGCGGGGAGGCGCATACAACTATTCAACGATGTTCGCGGATGGGACCTCCACCGCTTTCACTTTTCTGAACTATCTCGGCTCAAGCCGCGACGTGATGACTTTGGCCCATGAACTCGGACATGGCGTGCATGGAGCCCTGGCCGGCGAAGCGCAAGGGCCGCTCATGCAGCACGCGCCGATTGCTTACGCGGAAACCGCTTCGGTATTCGGGGAAATGACAACTTACAATTTCCTGCGCGAACGGTTACTCAAAGCGGGGGAAAAGAAGGCGCTCCTGGCCCTTGTGGCGGGGAAACTCGATGACATCATGAACACAATGGTGAGGCAAATCAGCTTCTCCAATTTTGAGCGGCGGCTGCATGGCATGGATGCCGGCTTCAGAGAGTGGGGGGAGCCG
>JAVHQZ010000012.1:0-1109 GCA_036171415.1 Minisyncoccota bacterium
GCTTTGGCTTTCTTCGCGTCGCTTCCCATAGTTATCTTTAAAGTAACCGGCTCTACGCCTTCGGGAGGCTTCGGCTTCGCTTTAAGCGCTTCCAAAACATGTTTGTACTTCGCCTGGACGCCCTTGGTTCTAAGAGGCATAAGAATTATCTGAATGCCGATAAATTCCTCGGGAGTAAGCCGGCCCATTATTTCGGTAAAAACGGACATCGGGTCAAATTCCTTGCCCTCTCCCCCGCCGATAAATTCTTTGTAAGATTTTATCGGGTATGCCGATTCTTTATTCAATATAAGTTCCGAACCCCAGATATCGTTTCCGCGCGCGTAAAGCTCCGCGGTATTGGACGGCACGCGGTCAATAACGTAGTCGTCCACCTCTTTTATTTCCACATCCTGATAAAAGGAGAAAAAAGTAGATTCCAAAAGATGTTTATATTTTTCCAAAATTCGGATAAGGAAATGTATCTCTCCGCCGATGCTGATTAGTTCAAGCGACGCCCATTCCGTGGGCCTTAAGGACGGCAAAGTCCCCCAGCCGTTCATGGTTTCCAAAATCTGCTCCATGGCTTGGGGAGTTTTTATCGTTTCTCTGGAAATTTTTATATCCAAAATTGACCACTTATTCTTCCTTTTCCGACTTTCATGGGTCACAAAAGTGGAAATGGAAGCGTAGAGCGGCAAAAAGATTATCAGAACGAAAATCCACCAATATAAAGCCAAAATATTCCCAATGCCTTGGAGAATGGTGCTAAAGCTCATCTATTTTATGATAACACACCGAACCCTGATTTATTTCTCAACCCAGGCGTCCTTAACTTTGTCGTATTCGGCGACGATATCTCCGCCGACCGGAATGTCGTTTTCAAAATATACTTTTTCCAAAACCGTGGCGGCAGCTGAGTTTTTACCGAAAGTTCCTTCACGCTGGTATGCGTAAAGAGTAAACTCGCCGGATTCTTTTCCCGGTTCCTGAGCCTCAAAAAGATACGTGTCGCCGTTTTCGTCTTTAAGCTCGCGGACAAATTCTGCTTTTTCGGCAAGCTTTTTTATTTCGGCCATAACCTCCTCTCCTGTGAAAATGCGCTCTTTCACTTCCACGCCCTCATGTGC
>JAVHQZ010000013.1:0-1102 GCA_036171415.1 Minisyncoccota bacterium
TTGATATAATCTCAACTTCTTCAAAATTAGTTCCGCTCGACTTGCATGCCTTATCCACACCGCCAGCGTTCATCCTGGACCAGGATCAAATCCTCTTTAAATATTTGCTCTACAATTAGAACCGAAGTTCTAAAATTTGAGGCAAAATTAAAACACAATTAGGACAACTAAAAAACTCTTTTATTATTTAGTTATTTTTTCCTCTAAATTCCTTCGCACGAAAAAATTTAAAGGACGAACATTACGCTATTTACCCACACACCTATCCGTAAGTGTGGCGGGTTTATTTGTAAACGAACAACGGACGGCATCTAGCCGTACGTGAGGATAAGTATATATAGGAAGGCCTCATTGTCAAGGGTTCCGCCTTCTAGTTTTAGAGGGACGGACCTCCGTTTTTCCTGCGAAAACGGGAGCCTGCCGTCTCGCGGTTTTGACCTTCCCTTTTAGGGTCGGGACCGAGCTCAAAACCGCTCCGACAGCCCCTCCGCAAACTAGAAAGCTCCGCGGGGCAGACAAAACTAAATACAAAAATTTAGGGATTTAAAATCCTTGTAAAACGCGGGGTTGTAGCTAAGATTAAATCAGCCATTTCAAGGGAGGAAAAATGAAGTTTTCGGGTGGCCCGGGCGGCACCGCCCACGCTCGCCTTCCAAGGCAAATTCAGGCGGTTGCGGACAAATTGAACGACGACGACAAGTTGCTTCTCACGTCTGCATATTTTAGCGCTCCCGGGAAAGTTTTTTCCGCCGTCCGAGCTATGGAGCTGGCCCTCAAAAACAATAACTGGGAGCATGCGAGGAAATATCTCGAGTGGTGTAAAAGCAGGCCGGGTTTTGACCAAGATGCCACCCCGGAATCCGGAATGGAAAACATCTCCCTTTTCCCCTGGTCCGCGGGAAATCCGGAAGTCCAGTGAAAGGAGGCGCGCGATGTCTCTCCCCTTCGCCCCCTTTCCGCCCATCCCGCACTATGGGGCAATGGATGACGGAGGCGCTTCGCTCATCGTCGTAGTCGGTCTCATACTTCTAATCTACGCGCTCCTCATTGCCTTCTCCAATTCGGACAAAAAAGATTAGCCCCATCCGGGGCTTTTTTTACC
>JAVHQZ010000014.1:0-4663 GCA_036171415.1 Minisyncoccota bacterium
TTAAAACCGCGGATTGGGTAATAGACCTCGGACCGGAGGGCGGAGAGCGGGGAGGGAAAATTGTGGCGGAAGGAACTCCGGAGTTTGTTTCCAAGCGGGCCGGCAGTTTCACGGCGGAATATCTCCGAAAGGTATTGAAAAAATAACTTTTCCTTTGCGCTACAATTAGAAAGGTGGCCAAAAAGAAAAAAATAGGAATAGCTTTGGGCGGCGGCGGAGCCAGGGGCCTCGCCCACATCGGAGTTTTAAAAGCTCTTTTGGAAGCGGGCATTAAGCCCGATATTATAGTTGGCACGAGTATGGGCTCCATAGTCGGCGGTTGGTATGCCTCAGGCAATCCGCTCGAAGAGCTGGAAAAGTTTTTTTTGAAACTGGAGGAGAAAAATATCTTATCCGCGGCAAAAATAATTTATCGAAGGGACGGCAATCTTTTTAACGATCCGAGTATTCAAAAAGAGATAGAAGACAATCTGGCTCACCGGCAGGTGGAAAAATGCGACATTCAATTTGCGGCAATCGCCACGGATATAACGAACGGCGAGGAGACTGTGTTGGATTCCGGCAGTTTAGTAGCAGCCCTTAAAGCCTCGAGCTCTCTGCCGCTCGCTTTCAAGCCCGTGAAGATAGGGGAGGAGCTTTTGGTGGACGGAGCGTTCTCCAATCCCGTTCCGGCGGACGTAGTGAGAAAGATGGGTGCGGATATTGTTATTGCCGTGGATGTTTCTTCCCGCTGGGTTAATTTTTCCGAACAAGAATTTAAAATTACCAACCTCCGCTCGATAATCGAGAATTCATTGCAAGCCGCCGAATACCAATTGGCAAAAGAACACATGAAGAATGCCAATTTTACCTTGAGACCCCTAGTCACCCAATTCAGTTGGCTGGATTTTGCGGATGCGGATAAAATAATATCCGCCGGTTATTCGGAGACGCGCTCCAACCTCAAAGAGCTGGCTAAAATATGCAACGCGAAGTTGCCGGAAAAATCCTTCTTTGGAAAATTTATGGACTTTCTTTTTTACGATAAAGATTGATCCCGTAGTAGAGCTTTGGATAGCGCCGAGGGCGCATCGGAAATAATTTGTCCAAAGTTTCACTACGGGATTGACGCAGTCGTCATGTCGCAGTATCTTTTAGCCAGTTATTTTAAGGAGGCAAAGATGGGCCACTATGCGAGCGAGATGGAAGGCGAAGATAGAGAGAAGCGCTCCTGGAGAATCCGCGAGGAAAAACTCTACGACAAGATAAAAAGCATTGGACTCGGTTGCTTTAAGGTGAACGAGCTGCCGGCGCTTTTGAAACTTTTCAGGCTGGGGCATCTCGGTTTCGGCGCAAACCGCGACGACATTGTCCTGCTTGAAGAGGCCGTTGCCCGCCACGAAAAGCTGCTAGCCCTTTTGCCCGAAAAAGAAAGCAAAAAGTGATTCGGAGCCCCTCAAATGAGGGGCTTTTATTTATGCGTCGGGAGGTCTACCTTGAAGACAGCAGATTGAAAGAGGTCAAAATGAATATTAACGACCCTTGGACCTGGCCGGATGGATCGCTCATTGATGGGTTCGGCAGCCGCGTCTCGTATTCACGTTTATACTATCTCGGCCACAAACCAAAGGGGGAAGAACGCCGGGAACAGTTTGAGGCGGAATATCTTAAATCTATTTTGTTCGCGAGGCTTTCCGGAGAGACCCGACCGCTCGCCATCGGCGCGAATGTCCGCCCGCTAAAAACACCGGTTATACCTTCACAGCTGAAGGGGGTGGAACTCACCGATACGTCGGTGAAAACGGTTACACATATCTCGTATTTTCTACCCCACAAAGACGGTAAGAAAATGTGGTTTATCTGTCTCCGGGGCATTGAATGCGACAATCTACCGGTTTGGTTCAACCTGGAAAACTTTGAAGTGATTCCCGAGCCCCTCGACTAACGAGGGGCTTTATTCGCCCAACGGGGCATTTTTTAATACAATCTAAGCAAACATGGACCAGAAAAAGTTATATCAAAATTTATCCCCACACCTATTAAAAAACAGTTTTCTATTCGTTCGTTAGGTGATATAACCGTAGTTGTTGGCGCGTAAAGATATTTTCAATATGATTCAAAATAAACTGAAAAGCGAGAACTTTTTTAATAGGTGTGGGGACATGCCGGATACACCGGGGGTATATCTCATGAAAAACTCGCAAGGCGGGATTCTTTACGTCGGCAAGGCGGGTAATTTGAAGCGGCGGGTTTCAAGCTATTTTAACCGACCTCACGAGTTCCGTATCCAAAAAATGGTGAGCGAGATAAGAAATATAGAGATAAGGAATACCGATACCGCTATAGAGGCTTTGATTTTGGAGTCCGCGCTTATCAAGAAATATCAGCCGCCGTTCAATGTTCTAGAAAAAGACGATAAAAGTTTTCTTTATGTAGAGATAACCAAGGATAAGTTTCCGAGAGTGCTTCTCGTCCGCGGGAAAGAAAGAACCGGGGGCAGGGAATTTGGTCCGTTCACTTCCGCGACGAGCATCCGGGAGGCGCTTAAAATTTTAAGGAAAATCTTTCCTTGGAGTATCCATGGGCGATCCGAAATATCCGAATTTCATCCGAATATAACGAATAAGAAAAATGTGAATTTGCATTCGGGGCATTCGGATGTATTCGTAAATTCGAATCGCTTAAGAAGGGCCTGTTTTGAATACGAGATAGGCCTTTGCCCCGGAACCTGTATCGGCGCGATAAACGCGAAAGATTATAAGGCGAATATCAAAAAACTTATCTTATTTTTTGAAGGTAAAAAAGGGCAATTGCTCAAGAGTTTGGAGAAAGAAATGAAAGCGGCCAGCAAAAAGACCGAGTATGAACAAGCCGGGAGTTTGAGGCGCCAAATATTCGCGCTCAAACATATCCGGGACGTCGCGCTTATAACCGAAGATAAATTTAACGAAGAAGATAAAGCGCAGCCCCGCATAGAGGGCTACGACATATCCAACATCTCCGGGGAGTCGGCCGTTGGCTCCATGGTTGTTTTCGTGGGCAACGAGCCGGATAAAAACGAATATAGAAAATTTAGAATTCGCTATTCGGCGGAACCAAACCCTGCCCGCCGTAGCTCCGATTTACGGAGCGGAGGAGGGGACACAGGCATGCTCAAAGAAGTTTTACGTCGAAGGTTCGGCAATTCCTGGACTTTGCCCAATTTAATTCTTATCGACGGCGGAGCCGGCCAGGTCAACGCCGCCAAATCGGTACTTGAAGAATACGGACTACGCATTCCCGTAATCGGCATGGTCAAGGGAGTTAAGCGAAAGCGCACCGATGTTATCGGTTTCGCACCTAAAGGAATCGCCAAGAATACGCTAATTCAAGTCCGGGACGAGGCTCACCGTTTCGCGATAACCTACCATAAGAAAGTAAGGAGTCGGGCCTTTTTCGGCTAGATGTTATAATCAACCCATGGAAACAAATATTGTCAGACCGAAGGCGTCTCCGAAGGACGTGTTTTTGCACCTTTTTGCGATGGGGACTTTTTACTTCAGCGTAGTTAATTTTATTCTTTTGGTTTTTGAGTATATCAACCGGGCGTTCCCGGACGCCGTCTCGGGCTACGCCGGATATTTGAGCGGTTCGGATTCCACCATCCGCTTCGCGCTGTCTTCCCTCATCGTTATATTCCCGGTCTACATACTGACCATGTGGTATATAAACAAGCAGTATGAAAAAATGCCGGAGAAAAAGGATATCCGAATCCGGAAATGGCTGGTCTATCTTACTTTGTTTATAGCCGCCGGAACCGTGATCGGGGATTTGGTGGCGCTCATTAATACCTTCCTATCCGGGGAAATCACTACCAGATTTATTTTGAAGGTTATAACCGTGTTCTTCGTGGCCGGGGCGAGTTTTAGTTATTATCTTTGGGATTTGAAGAGGCACAATGCCGAGGATTAGAAAATGAAGAAATTTATTTACATTGTAATTTTCGTTGTTTTCGCGGCTATTGTAGCCGGTTTTTTCTTAATCAATTCTCCCACCACAGAAAGAGCGGCGAGGTTTGACGAACAAAGGGTGAGCGACCTCCAAAATATCCAATATCAGATAATTTATTATTGGCAGGCAAAACAAAAACTTCCTTCGGCCTTGAGCGAGCTCGTTGATCCGACGAGAGGCGTAAGTGTTCCCGTGGATCCGGAAACCAGCGCGGCATACGGCTATAGCGCAAAGGGTCCGTTGGAGTTTTCATTGTGCGCCAATTTTTCCAGGGCGAGCGATGGTGGGGCTTATGCGTTGCCGCTTACCCCGCCCATTCCGGTAAAATCTCCGTACCCCGTCGAGTCCAGTTGGGCGCATGACCCTGGGACTTTTTGCTTTGACCGGAATATAGATACGGCATTTTACCCCCACACCAAATAAAGGAAATTGTCTGGCTCGGTTTACGCTGGCAACGTCAGTTGTAAATTTGAAAAGCTATGGCAATCATATTTAAATAAAATGCTCGACAATCGGGAAAACCATCCTTTGTTTGGTGTCGGGGTTTATAAACCGATTAAATAATCCCCTACAGTTTATTGTAGGTGTGGGGATAAAAAAGTGCCCCGACAGAAGTCGGGGCGAAGTTCAGGTAGGAGTTCCGGGGTGAGACAGCCTGATGGCATCTGCTAGACGCATGAGGGGCGAATGCGGG
>JAVHQZ010000015.1:0-1071 GCA_036171415.1 Minisyncoccota bacterium
AGGGAGCCTTTGTCTTCAATCTTTCTGGCTGCCCCAAAGAATTTCTTGGCCGGGAAAAGTGCCATGGGATCAAATCCTCCCGAAAGGGTCCTGCCGGAGGTCGGAAGGGCCAAATTGTAGGCTCTGGCCATTCTGGTAATCGAATCAAGAAGGATGACAACATCGGCTCCGTTTTCAACAAGGCGCCTGGCTCTCTCAAGAGCCAATTCCCCGACTCTGGTTTGATCGGCCGGTGATTCATCAAAATTACTGGCCGCAACCTCCCCCAGGCTGTTGGTTAAGGTAGCAACATGTCTGATAATATCGGTTACCTCTTCAGGACGCTCCCCAATAAGAACGGCCATTAAGTGAACTTTTCTTTGTTTACCCTTACCGTCTTCGGGGTAGTTTTTGGCAATTCCGGTAATAATGTCTTTCAGGAGCCAGGTCTTTCCTGCCTTGGGAGGAGAAACAACCAAACCTCTTTGGCCAAAACCGATGGGAGACACCAAATCAATGACCCTAGTCGACAAGATATCTTTTTCGGTCGAAAGGACAATTTGCTCATTGGGGTAAACAGCCAGTAAATCATCATAGTTGGGCCTATCCATCGGAACCTTATCGACATCCATTCTGTTAACTTTCTCAACCTTGAGAAGCCCCCAATAGCGTTCGTTTTCTTTGGGGCGCCTTGCCTGTCCTCCAATTTTGTCTCCAACCCGTAAATTAAACCTTCGGATCTGGGAAGACGATATATAAATATCCTTGTCGGAAGGGGCAAACTTGGAAGGGCGTAGAAGGCCACTGCCCTCATTGGCAATATCCAGTATTCCCTCAACATAATCGGTGGGAAGATTGGCATCGGGAATCATTCTGGTGTCTTCGGGAAAATATCTAGGAGTGGGAGTAGTCGCAACCGGAATTTCTCTGACTTCTTCTTTGGGAGCTTCGGAAACGGGCTTCCCCACTAAATCAGAAACTTCGGCAACGGAAGCTTTGGGCTCTTGGACATCTTCGGATTTAACGGTCTTTTTACTAGGCATATGAAACGGCTCAAAAAATGATATTAACGGAAACTTAAAGAAGTTTACC
>JAVHQZ010000016.1:0-1069 GCA_036171415.1 Minisyncoccota bacterium
TTAGCAAATTAACATGGATAATACCTCCGGGAGTCACCGGAATTTCGATTTTGCTTAATGATCGTCCGGTTTCTAATCCCGGCTCAAAAAGCGACGGCTATTTTGACAATAAAGTTTATGAAAATTTAAATGACGGCGTTTATTACTTTCATATCCGGTACCTCAACGCTTCCGGCGCCGGCCCGATTTTGCATTATAGATTCGGAATTGACACAACGCCGCCGGAGCCGTTTGCTATTATCCTGCCCGACGGAAGTGTAACCGCCAATCCGACGCCGCGAATCAGATTTGAGACCGTTGACAAGACCTCGGGGATAGACAGATATGAAATAAAAATTGATGGGGGAGAATCGATTAATGCCGCAACTCTGAAAGTGGCTTCATATGTTTTGCCAAAACTGGGACCGGGGGAGCATCAAATCGCGGTGAGAGCTTATGATAAAGCCGGAAATTATACCGAAGAGCAAACAAAAATTATAATTTCTGCGATTGCTTCACCCAAGATAACTGAATATCCTTCCAACATAATTTCTCCCGGTCAAACTTTGGCGATAAAAGGAGTAGCCATACCAATGGCGACGGTTGAAATCCATATGAATAAAAAGGGAGGCGCGCCGCTGATATTTAGCGTTGCGGCCGATGAAAACGGCAATTTTGAAGCGGATTATAAAGATCCAATCCCGTCCGGCGCTTATGAAGTTTGGGCCAAGCAGATTCTGCCGAGCGGCTCGGAAAGTTTTCCCACCACCTCGGTTTATATCGGAGTTAATTCTTGGTTTTGGCGGGCGTGGCAATGGGTCAAAAATATCGGAGGCATTGCGATCGTAATTCTTATTATAAGTTTCATATTGCTAACAGTTTCGTATTATTTTTGGTGTCAGTTCAGAATATGGCGAATTAAATTGCGCAAAGAGATAAGGGAAGCCGAAAGCGCCGTTTTTTCGGGCTTTAAAAAGTTGAAAAAAGAAATAAAAGGCGGCAAGACGGCGTCAAAAGTTTTGGAAGATTTATCAAAAATTGAAAAAGGTATTGAGAAAGAAATAAAAGACATTGAAAAGAGATAGATAAA
>JAVHQZ010000017.1:0-4569 GCA_036171415.1 Minisyncoccota bacterium
ACCGGTTTTTAATTGTGACATGAAAAGTGATTATTTTTAGGTTTAATGGCTACGATGTTTACCCCCACACCTACTGAGCTTTGTGAATTAGCAATACAAAATAAGCTCATGTAGGTGTGGGGGTTTATTAAAGTTATTTCGTGGAAACCAGACAAGGCAATTTTCTCTGTTAGGTGTGGGGGTTTATATTTTTTCATCCCGTTAGAACTTAGAAAATAGAAGTTCGCATTGTGTCATCCTGAACTTGATTCAGGATCCAGGATTTCTGGATTCCGGGTCAAGCCTGCCTGTCCGGTAGGCAGGCCCGGAATGACAAGGTGGTGAAGTTCTAAATTCCTGATTCAGATTTATTTTTTTGTTTCGACTGGTTTTTTTATTATTATCTAATGTTTTTCCCGCCTTTCTAACGCCATAACCCGTTTTTCCAATAAGACAAACTCGTCCCGACCGACTTTTTCTTTCAGTTCGTTGCGGATAAGATGCAATTCGTCCAACACAATCTCAAATTTATAGTCCACAACTTTGAATTTCTCATCCACTTCCGCTTTGAAATTTTCTAATTTTTTATCCAACGCTTTGTGACCGTCCAAAACCAAATCCAACTTGGAATCAATGTGTTCCAAAGTTACACCGAGATGACGTTCTTCACGTGATTTTTTTGAATTCTCTTCCATCTTAATTTATTATACTACATTATTCTATTTTGACATGTCTCTAACGGGGCACGACTACAAAATACCCGACCGGACCTTTCCCCGGACCGCCGCAGGACTTGCAATAATATGTAAACTGGCCGGCGTTCGGACTCGAAAAACGCAAAGTTATCGGCTTGCCCAAGGATACGGTCCACTCCGCGCCGTTGTCCGGCTGAACAAAATCGTAGGTTTTATCGGCTGAAGTAAAAGCTATATTAACTACGTCGCCGACATAAACCGCGATCTTCTGCGGGGTAACCAGATCATTTTTTACCTCTACCGCATAATTTCTTTGGTTAACCGCGCCGCCCGCACCTATCTTATTTATGGCGGTCGGTTTTGCGACATCTGTGCTCGTTGAATTTGTGCCGGGAACAACCGTGCCGGCCGGAACTGGGGCAGCGGTTACCGACCCGGTCTTCCCGCCGGAATCATTCGCAGACGGAACGGTGCCCGGCGTTGTTTTAAGTCCGGAAAACAAAAACCACAAAAGAAAAATAACAAGGGCCAATCCCAGAGCTGCGAACAGAACCACTTTTTTATTTTTAAAATCCATTGTTTTGATTATATACGAGAACGCTTTGAACCGGGGTGTGGATAAACCCCCACACCTACCGAGCTTTTATTGAATCCAGAATGCGCCTTTTTAGCTGCCGATATGCGTTGGAGCGTAGTTTTAAGCTGTGCTCCCTCCAGCGAGCATCTTTTTCCGATTTGTAGGCTTCATAATATGTTAATTCAAACGGACCTCGCGTTTTTGTAGATGTCACCTTGCCTGAATTATGCTGTTCTATCCTTTTCCTTAAATCGTTTGTTGAGCCCATATAAAGTTTATCGTCCTTCTTGCTTTTTATGACGTAGACGAAAAACATAAGCTCGGTAGGTGTGGGGGTAAACTCCTACTGGCAAGTTGCCGAAGTAGTTGTCGCGATTCCCCCGCTTGTAACGGACAGGCGCCAGCAGTTGACTCCGTTTCTTAAAATTATTCCGCTCGCGGACTGGTCTATGAAAATGTCGCCGCCCCTTACTTGGAACGGGGAACCGTAATTTGTAACACCTGTGCCAACGCCCGCGTACGAACCGTTAAAGTACAACGCGTCGTTTATGGACTGCCAGTAGGTGCTTCCCGTGCCTATTTTTTGGGTGTTCGTGACGGGGGTCAGATTGGAATCGAAGCTCGCGGCATTCACCCGCGCGACGGAAGAAGTAAGCGATTGTATAAATTGCTGTTGCGGATTCGCGGTATTGTAGGAAATTGTAAAACTCACCGACAGGCTGTCTTTGGCGGGAGCGTTGGAACGCTTGGTCATGGTGAAATTGGAAACCAGCACGCGCGTTGAAGTGAGCGCCTGGGCAGGGTTGGTTCCCACCTTGGAAAATATCTGTGTTCCGCTCGCGAAAATAAGCGTCGGATCTTCATTGCTAGCATCGCCGTCAATGCTCGCCGGCATCCTAAGCGTTGCACTCGTGGTCGCCGTGTTGTCGGCGATATCTATAACGCTTGAGCGTTCCACATAATACTGAACCGCCTGAAGCACGAATTGGCTTTGCTGGTTAACCTCGGTCACGGCGGTCTGCCGGACTTGGGTGCGAGTAATGGAGATAAGAACGGAAATAAAAGCGATTATGGTTACGGAAAAAATAGCCGTGAAAATCACGAGCTCAAGCAACGTGAATGCCCTACGGGCATTCTTAGAATGTAGAATGTAGAATGTAGAATGTAGAACAAATCTTAAGCGTCCAAAGAAAATTCCGATGGGGATGTAGAATGTAGAATGTAGAAAAAACCTTAAGCACCCAAAGAAAATTCCGATGGGGATGTAGAATGTAGAATGTAGAACAAATCTTAAGCGTCCAAAGAAAATTCCGATGGGGATGTAGAATGTAGAATGTAGAACAAATCTTAAACGCCCAAAGACAATTCCAATGGGAATGTGGAACCTAGAATGTAGCAAATCCAATAGTCGCTTCATCTGCTTATATTATAACTTATATGTCGGCAGAAAGAGTGTGGATAATTATTTGATTTGTCATTCCGGGCTTGACCCGGAATCCAGAAATTTATAATACAAATCTTCCCATTTTGGATTTGCGTCTTCGATTAACTTGATTTTCCAATCGCGTCGCCAATTTTTTAATTGTTTTTCTCTAGATATGGCCGAAATTATATCTGATGTTTCTTCAAAATATACCAACTGATGGACTCCGTACCGTTTCGTGAATCCCCCAATAACATCTTCCTTGTGCTGGCCAACTCGTTTTAATAAATCATTTGTAACGCCAATATATAGCGTGCCATTACGTTTACTTGCCAGGATGTAAACGTAATATTGATGGCTCATATGCTAATAATACTAGATTCCGGGTCAAGCCCGGAATGACAAGACACTGGATTCCGGCCGAAGTTTACCCCGCACTCTGGTGCGGGGCCGGAATGACAAGGTGCTATTGTCATCCTAAACTCGATTCAGGATCTATAAATACTGGATTCCGGCTTTCGCCGAAATGACAAAAAGAAATTTATTTGTTATCTATCCCGACGCTCCGCAAAGCGGAGGTCGAGGATCCTCGATAAATATATGTTTTGGTAAAACATTATTTATCGGGACTACTTTCTGTGCTTGGGAGTGACCCAAAATCCTAATCGGAATTTCCCGCCGAGCATCAGCCGGGTCTGCGCCTCGAGCCCGGGCAGGGCGCCGAAAATTATCAAAGTCACCGGAATAAATATCCACTGAAGCACGTAGAGGCCGTAGTGATACCAGCGGAACCATGTAGGTCTCGGCGGCAAAAGCAGAATTCCCAAAATCGCGCTAGAGGCTATGCCCAGCATGGAAACTTCAATGATGAAGCGGGTGATGCTCGGCAGGCTATAAGACAAGAGGCTGTAGCGGAAGACTTGTCCGCCTAAGAATATCGGCAACCAGCCGAGGGCAAAAATCATTATGGAATTGGTGGCCCAGGAGTGAAAACTTTCGATAACCGTAAACGTCCAGAACCTTTTTTTCGCTTTCGGGATAAGTTTGTCGTTTTTAAAACCTTCGAGCATGTAGGGAACATTTTCCACTCCCCACCCCCAGCGCCGCTGCTGCTTATAAAGATTTTTTAAAGTCTGCCAAAATCCCGGCGCTACGTTCGCGTCCATAGAAACCGGGTACTGAAGCGGGATTACTTTAAAGTCGCCATGATATCGGAAAAAGCCCTGCCAGAAAATCCGGGAGTCTTCGGAAACCACGTTCGTTTCCCAATAGCCGACATCCAGAAGCATTTTGAAAGGTATGGATTGGGAAGAAAATGTGGTGAGCCGTTCGGGACGCGATTGTTGCATCATCTGCCAGAAAGTGGAAGAAAAAGAAATTACCCGTGCGATAGCCGGGCTCTCATAAACGTTGTTGGTGAAAAACGGCACCGGCTGGTAAATAGCCTGCAGGTTTTTTTCGGTGGATAAAAATACATAAGAAAGCCGGCCGAAATATTCTTCGAAAACCTGCGTGTCTATATCAAAAGAAGAAACCAGAATATTTTCGTATTTTAGCGCGGACTCGCGCGGACTTAACGCAGACTTACGCGGAATTTCTCGCGCCGTATCATACACAATTCGTTCTATATAAACATCAGTTCCTCCAAAATTCACCAGCAATGCTAGTTTATAATTTGACCCCTTTAGATATTGCCAAACCTGTCTTCTTTCAAGCTTGTCCACAAATGGCAACGCTTTTAACTCCAAAATGATTTTGCCATCTATAACAAAATCTGGACGATAAATACCCACTTTTTCATCCTCGTACAAAATTTCCATAGCTTTCTCTCTTTCAAAATTTAAACCCAGTTGTGTAAACTCTTTTTCCAATGCCTTTTGATAAATAATTTCTTT
>JAVHQZ010000018.1:0-2657 GCA_036171415.1 Minisyncoccota bacterium
CGCAAAGCAAGCTAAGAGGCCATAAGGAGAGGCTGGATAATGTTTCCGAAGCGTTTCTAGCGAAACAAAATATCGTCGCCGGACAAAATATTATATTGATAGACGACGTGACGACTTCGGGCGCGACATTTTATGAAGCCGCGAGCGCTTTGAAATCCGCCGGCGCCAAAAAGATATTCGCGCTCGCGGCCGCGAAGGCATGAGGGTTCCGTCCCTGCATCTCCGCCTACGCCGAAGTCCCCCGCGAGGACTTCGGCTGGCTTACGGCCTCACTCTCCCGCCTGGGCGGGACTTTTTTTATTCTAGACTCTTTGTGCGCCCGCGAGGAATTGAACCTCGATTACAGCCTTCGCAGGGCCGTGTTCGATCCGTTGAACTACGGGCGCGTATTTTAATTTTGATGTGCGGAATCCGTTGAATCCCGACGCCCCTGCGGGGGTTCGGGACCCCGACCGCAGCGTCGTGGCTACGGGCGCGTATTTAAACTTTAACGTGCTTCCGGCAACTATGGAGGATGCTCATTCCTGAGCCATTGTGAGTAGATGTTCATGGCGAAAGAGTGAGCATCTGGAATTCTTCATGGTTCGAAAATGAGAAATCGTAGCCCTTAAAATCTCAAGAATTTCTCGAGCGCGTCCAGAATAGTTAATTCTATTTCCACCTTCGGCACCTTTTTCTCAAGGGCCCCCTCTATCTCCGCCGACTTGCCGGCCGGCAAAAGGATGTTGACGCTCGGGCGCAGGCGGGGTTTCAGGTATATAACTATTTCCGTGAACTTCTCGTCCAGCGGGGGAATGTCGGAAACGCCAAAATTCTTAAGGTCCGCATAAGAATAGAATTTTGTACCCGCCACAGTCAACCCTTTTTCATCCAGCTTGAATTCCACGGTCGCGGGTTTTTTACCGCCCCAGAAGAGCATTAAAATTTCCGCCACTACAATAAAGAAGGCGAACAGAAAGTTCTTTTGCCAAACGGCAAAGGCTAGAAGCAACAAGGTTATGGCCATGGAGCTGAAGTACCAAGCATTTCCCTTCGGGGAATAGTCAAACTCCGGCGCGCTCCATTTCACCCCCACACCTCCTTGTTGGGTTTGGGTTTTCGGTAGATCTGAGGCGTGTGAGGTGTGGGGGTTTATTTCAAGCATGGATTAATTATACAAAAAATATATATAAACACATAGAACGCAGCACTTAGTAGATGGCGTTCAAATCTCGTCCAGCGCACAGATTCCGATTTCTTATTCTAGGACCATGAACATCTACTCACAATGGTCCTTCAAACGAGAAATCTCCATTAGGGCTAAAGGGTTCGGAAAGCGCAGCCGGAGACGAGCGGTGAACTTCCTCGCGTGAATAAGTTAGAATAAGTATTAAGCCACCCCTCATACATGAAATCTATTTTTGCCGTCGGCCTTATTTTAGTACTCCTCGCGATATTTTTTTTGATTTACTTTGATCAGCTCATACATCCGACAATCACCTATACCCCCATCCTACCCGGGATAGGCCCTTTCCGCGGTCCGGTCTCGGCTCCGCCGGTTACCACCGCTCTCCCGACGAGCACCTTCTCCCCGCCCGTGTTTACGGGTCCGCAAGCTAATCCTAAAATAATCGGACCGAAGGGCCCGCCCCCTGGATAAAAAATACCCCGCCGGGGTATTTTTTATTTTCCGTAATATTTATTCTTTATCGGCGAATACCACCAACCGAATTGAATTTTTATTCATTTTTATTTTTTTTATTTAATTTTTTCATATCGACTACTATCAAATCAGTTGCAGGTCGACGCCCCCCTATGTTGATTCAATTAATGGATCACCTAGGGCCTTTTGTATATTTGTACTCTTTTTTATAGCCGGGAGCGCCCCCCCCCTGTGGAAAAGTGGTCGCTCCTATTTTCCCCTAGCTACCGCTCAAATTCCCGGCGTGAATTTTCGCTAGCGCTTTGCGCTTGCTCGTCCGCCGGGGCGGACTCCTTGCCCGCTCGCGCAAAGAGCCGTGCTAAGGGAAAATACTCGCTCCCGTGGCAGAAAAAGCGACCATTACAAAAAAAAGCCACCCCCCTGGGGCGCTTTCTTTTTTGGAGCGGGTAAGGGGAATCGGACCCCTGGCTCAACCTTGGCAAGGTCGTGTATTACCACTATACGATACCCGCGGAAGCTTTTTCGCAACTGTTTAATATTTTACCTACAATTCTTAAATTCTCAAGCCCGGCGGCCAAACCCCATAAACTAAAAACCGCCCCTCACGGCGGTTTTTAGTTCTAATTTCTTATTCCGAGAGCGCTTTTAAAGCGTCGTCTATGCCCAAAGGCGTAGAAGTCGCCCCTGGCGTCTCGGAAGCTATGGAGGGTTGGGAGGAATGGGAGGGTTTCGCCTTAGGTAAGGCTAGAGCAACGGTGGATTCCTTCTGTCGCGCGAAATCCTGGTAATTTAAATTAGTGAGTTGTATCTGGGCGTCTATGGCCTCGGCTTCCGCCTTGAGGCTGGTCGGATTCAAATTGGCCACGTTGAACATCTGCAGTCCGGAAAATCCGCCAAGCACGAGAACCAAGAAACCTCCGGCCAAAACTATCGCCGAACCGACCTCAACACTTTCAAAAATTATCCGCCAAACACTAATCCTCTGCGGTTGAGCCGTGTTTAAAATCCGCGTCTT
>JAVHQZ010000018.1:2757-4474 GCA_036171415.1 Minisyncoccota bacterium
TCGCGCAAAAGTTTTAAAGCCCGGTGCTGTAAAAGTTTTACCGCGCCTTCGCTCTTTTCGAGAGCCGAGGCGACGTCTTTGAGGGACATATCTTCCACAAAGCGCATAATGAGCACGTCCTGATATTCTTGTTTCAACCGGCGGATGGAAGCGACTACCCGCTCAATCTCCAGCGCTTGTTCCACGGTTTCGTTTTGGAAGTCCTGCACGACCACGCTTTCCGGGTCGAGTGCTTCAAGCGATACCGCTTCGCGGCGCGAGCGATAGTAGTCAACGGTCTGGTTCCTGGCTATCTGATACAGCCAGCTAGAGAACGGGAATCCTTGGTGCTTGTATTTACCGACCCCCAGCCAGGCGTTTAAAAACACTTGGTGGGTCAGGTCTTCGGCTTCTTCCCTTCCGCCGACCTTCAGATACACGAAACGGTATATCTGGGGCTGGTAGTGGTCATAAAGCTGCCCGAAGGACAGTTGGTCCCCTTTGATTGCCAGAGCTATAAGTTTTTCCTCTCCGTCTAACATAGATAACGTTTAATTGGCGTTTTTGTTACGCTCGGCAGCGAGGTCGGGGTGAATGATTATTTATTCATATCGACCGAACGAACCGAGCGTAAGAGATGCCATAATGCATGGCATCTCTTACGCCATTTAATCTTATGTCGCCCGGGTTAGCCAGTCAAAAGTTTACCCCCTATGCATAGGTGTGGGGGTTTGTCCCGCAGGTTGGGCGGTAACGAATGCGCTTGTCATTCCGACGTACTCAGCCGGAATCTAGGAAGGATGGATCCCGAATGTGTACTTCGGGATGACACAGTCGGGGCGGGGCACGTTTTTGACATCCTTGAGGTTTTCGGTTACCCGGCACATACTTATACTCATGAAAAAGTTACTATTTGTCCTCTTCGCCATCCCCGGGGTTACGCTTGCCGGGCAAGCTTTCGCCTCTACCACGCCTTGCGACCTAAGCCAGCAGTACAAAGCTTTTACATCGGCTGTCCAAAATTCATATAACCCGCAGGGGGATATCCAGAGGGTTATTAAAGAAGAGCTTTCTGCCCGCGCATCTCTCCTCTCGACCACCATAGATTGCGCCAGAGCGGATGTCGTTGACCTCAAAGACCAGGTTCTTCCCGACGATAACAACTCCGCGAAACAAGCCAAGGATCGGCTTGTCGGGTCTTTAAATGAAGCCATCCATTTTTATGATGCGAAAAAGGATTCCATCAGGGACCTGGGAATCCAGGGCACGAAGGATTTGGCGAAGGAAATAAAAACCTGGAGGGACGGCAATTACGACCAGCTCGCCGGCAGAGTAAAAAATTTTCTCCTTTGGAGCTCCAATCAACCGCTTTTTTATAAAGCTTCCGACCGGCTTTCCCAATCCCAAATAGTGGTCACCTCGCTCAAACTCTTAAATAATGAGGATTCCCAAAAAGTCTACTACGACGCGAAATCGGGGCTCGAAAACGCGCAAAACCTTAACGACAAAGTGGGCAGGGCCATAGCCGATAATATTTCTTCGGAAGAAGTCTTTCAAATGATAAAAGACTCTTTGAATGCTCTCTCTGATACTTATAAAAACTTTTTGGAAATAAGCGGAAAACTAAACACCTCCCCCGCCCCGGAAGAAGGAACTTCCACGAGCACAAACAGTGAGTAGTGAGTAGTTGGTAGTGAGTGAAATTCTAAACGGCATCCAAAATAAAATGCCCGCCCCT
>JAVHQZ010000019.1:0-4474 GCA_036171415.1 Minisyncoccota bacterium
CGGGCAATGAGCCCGACCTTTATAATCCTCCGGCGGACGGTTTTTACTAAAAACGGATTCAAAAACATTTTTCACATGGACGCCTATCGCCTCAAAACCGGCAAGGAGGCTAAGCCGTTGGAATTAAAAAAACTTTTCCGCAATCCCGAAAATATAATTCTCATCGAGTGGCCGGAGAATATTAAAAGTGTCTTGCCTAAAAAAACCGTTTGGATAAAATTTTTACACGGAAAAAAAGAAAAGGAGCGAACCTTAATTTTTTAATCCTGCGAGAATAGTCTGCGGGCAGTTGATTTTAAAGGAGGAGCAAATGAATTCTCTTTTCGACCGGCTGCGAATCAAGATTTCGCTCTCGGGAATCGTCACTCTCGTCTCGCTTTTCCCGACCCTGCTTTATCTTTATGTCGCGAACATCCCCGGCATGGAGGTTCTGGCCCGCAAACCGGAAATTGTGAGTTACGGGCGGCTCGTTTTCGGAAGCTTCCAGCTTCTTGTATTTTTCGTGCTCGGCATCGTACTCATCCTCATCTGGCGGCCGGAGGGGCCGGCCAAGAATTGTAAGATAGATTTTGTCCCGCGCCCCCCGGCGCGGGATTTTCTCTTTTTCGAAAAAGATATTTATAAAAAGCATTTGTCGTATAGCACATATGCTATAATGGAACGCATAGAAATGCCATCATATTACCAAGCCAACAAACACATAAAAAGGAAGGAGCGGGAGGCGCGGAAAAGGGCCAAGGAGGAAGCTCGGCGGCGCAAGGCATCGCGTTCCGCGCCTAGACCGTTTTCAGAAAGCAGCGAGTCAATCGGTAAAATGATTGCCTCCCAAAGGAGGGCGGCTGGGATTACTCAAGCCAAGCTAAGCGTAGCCGCCGGAACCACTCAAAGCGCTATAGCCAAAATCGAAAAGGGCAGGCATAACCTAACGGTAAAAAAACTTGAAATGATCGCCGGCGCTCTGGGGAAAAAATTAAAAATAGAGATGCCCTGATTTGTTGTATAGCATATATGCTATACAACTTGTTGTGCCCGGGAGAAGCGAGCCGTAAGATTTTTAGATTAAAATGAAAAAATTATTATTGATTGACGCCAATTCTCTTATCCACCGGGCCTTTCACGCGCTTCCGCCGATGACTACTGCCGACGGGCGGGCGAGCCAAGCAGTTTACGGGGTAGCGCGCATACTTTTAAAAATCTGGCGGGAGGAGAGGCCGGAATACGCGGTGGCACTTTTTGACACTCCCGAGCCGACCTTTCGCGACAAAATATATAAAGAGTATAAGGGCACGAGGCCGCAAGCCCCCGACGAACTTATTTCCCAGCTGATTGAGATGCCGAATTTGTTTGAGCGGTTCGGCATAAAAACCGTAGGACTTCCCGGATTTGAAGCGGACGACCTCATTGCGACTTACGCCGAGAAGTTTAAAAAAGAGAAAGATTTGGAAATAGTTATTTTCACCGGTGACCTGGATTCTCTCCAGCTCGTGGAAGCTAAAAAAATTTTTGTGCGCGTTCCGCAAAAAGGAATTAGCGAGACGACAATCTACACACCCGAAGCGATAAAGGAGCGTTACGGTTTAATGCCGGACCAAATCGTCGATTACAAATCTTTAGTTGGCGACACCTCCGACAATATTAAGGGTGTGCCGGGAATCGGGCCGAAGACCGCGGCCGAGATGCTTTCAAAATACAAGACGCTCGAAAAACTTTTTGAGGCGCTAGACAAGGAGCCGAAATTTAAAGCCAAGCTTGGAGCCTACAAAGAGCAGGCCATTCTTGCCAAGGAACTCGTAACTCTGCGCCGCGACGCGCCGGTCGGGGAGCATGACCTTTCGGAACTCGCGACTCACGAAAAGCAGGAAGAACTAAAAGCATATTTCGGAAGTTTCGGTTTTTCTTCGCTCGTAAAACAATTGGAAAATCCCGGGGAAATAAAGCCAACGAAAGCGAAAAAGGAGAAACCGATATCCGCGCAAGGAACGATTTTCTAACTTGGGCATTTATATCCGACGGCGTATATCCCGCACCGAGCCGAGCGCCAGCCCTCTTCTATCGGCGCGACTTTTTTTGAACCGCTGCTTTCTAAAAAGACAAATTTTTTTAAAGGGTCGTTATTTTGTCGGGCAAACGAGCCGATTGCGCTCAGTTTGGTGACGGGATAAAATTTAGCCAATGGCTCAAAGAGGCGGAATTTTTAAAAACTTCGGCGAAATATCCAAGTTACCGGAGATGCGGACCTTTTGGGTTGCGCTCGTGATACTCGTGGCGCTTGCCGGCGTAGACGCTTTTTTTCTTCCCGCAATTCCACTGGCCGCGGCCGGAGCGGCAACGCTTGTGGTAATTTTCCTTACATTCCTAAGCGTTTCCCGCGCCGCGCATAAAGGGCTGGATATAAGTATGGAGCGGAATCAGCTCAAAAGCATCGTCGGCGCGATGGACGATTCGCTGATCGTTTACAACCAAAATTTTACGGTTCTTTACTTCAATCCTTCAGCGGAAAAACTTTTCAAAATTCCGGCGGCAAGTTTTTTGGGCAACCGCATAGAGCCGAAGATGGCGGAAAATCCGACCTACCGGCGACTGGCTCAAGTGATTTTTCCATCGCTGGCGCCCTCCATGATAGCGCGCTCCGCGGCCGGAAAATATCCGCAGGTCGTGGATTTGTCTTTTGAGGACCCGAACATGGAGCTTCGCACCTTCACCTCCCCGATAATCGACGAAGGAGGAAAACTCCTGGGTTTTATGAAAATAGTGCGCGACAGAACACGGGAGGTGTCTCTCGCCAAGGAAAAAAGCGAATTTGTGACTGTTACCTCCCATCAGCTTAGGACGCCCCTAACCCACATCGTCTGGGCGCTTGAGGCCATCAACAAAGAAACCAATTTAAGCGCGGAGTCAAAGTCGATGGCGGAGAATGCTTTTACCGCCGCAAACCAACTTCGCACAATCGTGGAAGATCTTTTGAATATTTCGAGAATTGAAGAAGGCCGCTTTGGCTATCAGTTCCAGAAAACCGACATCCTTAAGTTTTTGGAAGGGATACTGGAAGCCGCCGCGCCGAATGCCCGCCAGCTCGGCATAAAGATATATTTCAACCGGCCAGAGGAAGCAATTCCGGAGCTGACCATTGATCCGCAGAAGCTCTCCATGGCCTTCACGAACCTTATAGACAACGCCATCCGCTACAACGTAAAAAACGGCGAAGTTATTGTTACTCTGGCCCGGATACCGAACCAACCTTACATCCAAATTTCCGTTAAAGATACCGGCATAGGAATTCCGCCCGAAGAAATGAGAAAGCTTTTCGTGAAATTCTTCCGGGCCACGAACGCGCTAAAGTTTGCGACCGAAGGTTCCGGCTTGGGGCTCTATATAATGCAAAATATTATTCGAGCCCACGGAGGGACGGTGAATGTAGAGTCCGAAGTCGGGCGGGGCAGCACTTTTTCCTTCACTCTTCCGACCGACCCGACGATAATTCCGCCCAAGGAAGTTCCGTTGGAATACTAATGATATTTTTTCTTTACGGTAAAGACGACTACCGCCGGCAGAGCCGGAGGAGAGAGCTTATAAGCGAACTGCGCAAAAAATACCCCAAACTGGTTTTGGGCAAATTCGACCTAGCCTCGGAGGAAGAAGCTTTGAATTTTGAAGAGTTCGCGAAAGGGCAGTCCCTGTTCAGCGAAAAAAAACTGGCCATAACCGAAAACGCTTTTGAGCTAAACGACAAAAAAGCGGCGGAGTTATTTAAAGAACTTTCTGCGCGCAAAGATTTGGCGGTAATAATTTCGGAAAAAGATAAACCGGGTAAAGCCTTGGATTTTTTGGCAAAGCTCCCGACCGCGGAAAAATTCGACAACTTGGAAGGAGCGGAGTGGGCGGCATATGCCAGGAAGCTTGCCAAAGAAGAGGGTGCGGAGATGTCTCCCGGGGCGGCACGGCTTCTCTTCGGGCTTTATCTGGGCAATAGCTGGGGATTGGTCACGGAACTAAAAAAGCTTTCGGGGCTGGGTAAAAAAACTATCGAGGAAAAAGACGTGGAGGGCCTGGGTCTTGAGCGGGCATTAGAGTATTGGCCGCTTTTGAATTCCCTTAAGAGTCCGAACTTAGAAGCCAGGCTCTGGGCGCTTAAAAAGCTTTCCGACCAAAACGAACAAGCCGCGAAGACCTTCAATATCTGGGCGGCAAGCGCGAAAAATAAAGCAGAGAGCTTTGCCGCATACGACGTGCTAATTAAGTCCGGGAAGCTGGAATACGAAGAAGCGCTTCTGGGTCTGGCGATAGGCTAAAACAAACCCGGACAGTCCATGGATTGTCCGGGTAGATCTTACTGATTAAGTCCGGGAAATTGGATTACGACGGCTCGCTTTCCGGATAGGCTTTCTGATAATTTTGGTCAGATTTCGCGCGAGGCAAAGTAAAAATTATGAAGCATGCTCGATAAGGAACCTGCCGAATAATTTTTACAAAGCCG
>JAVHQZ010000020.1:0-1044 GCA_036171415.1 Minisyncoccota bacterium
ATCAGCCGCTTTCTAAGCGGCTTTTTTTTCTTCTCTTCCCTCAAGCAGAGCAAACAGCTTTTCGTTCAAAAGCCAGGATTTGGCGTAGCCCCTGGCCTCCTCCATGCTTAGTTGTGTTTCGCGGTTTTTAAGAGTTATCGCTTCCGCTTCCACGGTTTCCTCCGGAATTTCCAATTTTTCTTTTTCCAATATGGCGGAAAGGACGAATTTCGTTTTAAGCGAACGCTCCACGTAGTCCTTTTGTTCTTTGCCGATTTCTTCCGGATTTTTCTTTACCCGGGCCAGATATTGCTCCAGGGTTTCGCCGGAGTCTTTTAACCGGCCTTCGAAGTCGGCGAGGAAATTCCTTTGTTCTTCCTCGACGAGCAGGGGGGCAAGCGTTAACTTTGACTCCGCGACGATATCCCGGACCATTTTGTCGTGGGCGCGCTTATTTATGTCAGCTTCTTTTTCGTGGAGCATGTTTTCTCTGAGTTTAGCCTTGAAGTCGGCTACATTTTCAAATTTTCCGAACTGCTTAACCTCTTCATCGGTCAGTTCCGGCAACTCGTCTTTGCCTGCGTCTATCTGCCGCATCTTACGGAATTCCATGGTGATATTTTCCACCTCTTTATCTTCCACAGCCGCTTTTTCCCTTGCCTCCCAAACCTTTTTTCCGATTTTTTTATAATTCGGTAAATTCACTTCCGGATAAACCGCGACCCGGATTTTTATCTCCAAAGGGTTGCCGAGCGCCAGCTTGGTTATATTTACCTCCGGGCGGGAGACCGGAGAAATTCCGGATTCCTCTATAATCTCCGGGTAAAGTTCCCGGATGGTGGAATCCGCCGCTTCGTGAAGAAGTTGGTCGGCAGAAATGTTTTCCAAAACTAAATTCTCCGGGACATTGCCTTTTCTGAAGCCGGGGAGCGCGAAATCCTTGCGGATATCCGCGAGAACAATCTTTCTTTGTTCGCCGAGAATTTCGGGGACTATCTCCGCCTCCATTTCTATTTCCGAGTTTTTAATCCTGCCCTTCTTTAACTTGAATTTTTTATTCTCCAT
>JAVHQZ010000021.1:0-4455 GCA_036171415.1 Minisyncoccota bacterium
GCTCATTTTTGTGGTTTTTTTGCAAAAAGAAGAGGTATAATTAATGAAATGAGCGAGGAGGTAAACAAAAAGTCTGTTGGCCAGCTAGGAGAGGACTTGACGGCAAACCACTTGGCAGCCAAGGGTTGGCAAATATTAGAGAGGAATGTTCGGGAGAAATTCGGAGAGATTGATATCCTGGCTAAAACTGCCGACGGACGCCTGCATTTTGTGGAGGTTAAAACCATATCCAAGGGCTATGCGGACTATTCCGGTATGGCGCCCGAGGACAATCTCTCAAGGAGTAAGCTCATGAAAATGAAAAAGATCGCGGAGTGGTACGCAAATAGGCATCCGGAGCTTTTTGGGAGCGGAGGTTGGCAGATAGATCTGGTTGCAGTCTCCCTGCCGGACGATAAGGCGGGGGAGGGTGAGGTAAAATTGTATTCCAATATTGCCTGATGTTCGGTTGATCCCGCACCGTGCCGAACGCTAGCCCTTAATATTGGCGCGGATTATACATAGCCTGGGTTGTTCCTAGCGGATGGCGATTTGATAAAATTCGTGACTTGGTCAGGCAACAAGCCAATTGCGTTCGGGCTGGTGACGGGATTGACAGAAAACCAAAAAGCGATTAATTTAAGGACATAGGAGTTCCGCATTTGGCGGGGCTTTTTTAAAAATCAATCGCGATCCGAACTGTCCGAATTGCATCCGAATGATGCGAATAATAAACTCATTCGGGGCATTCGGATAAATTCGCAGTTTAGGGTCGTTAAACAAAAAAATGTTTGAAATAAAAGAATTAACCAAGGCGCTGAAGCAGGTCGCCGAAGAGAAGGGGCTCGAGCCCGCGAAAGTTTTGGAAGCCATCGAGGCGTCCTTAGCGGCCGCGTACAAAAAAGAATACCGCGAGAGAGGCGAGGTCATTAAGGCCGAGCTCGACTTACAAACCGGAGATTTGAATTTCTGGCAGGTGAAAGTTGTTGTCACCCCGGACGAGGTCCGCGTAGTTGAAGAAGGGGAGGAAGAAGTCGCCGAAGCGCAGTCCGACGAAGAGGAGCAAAAACTTCCGCGCTATAATCCGGAACGGCATATTTTTCTGGCGGAAGCGAAGAAAATTAAAAAAGACGTCGCCTCGGGCGAGGAGCTGAATTTTCCACTGGAGCAAAAGGAAGATTTCGGCCGCATCGCCGCGCAAATTGCGAAACAGACAATTATTCAGAAACTCCGCGAATCGGAAAGAGAGTCCATCCTGGGCGAATGGCGTGGGAAAGAAGGCCAGATTGTTTCCGGTATCGTCCAGCGCTTTGAGCGGGGGAATGTTTATATAGACTTGGGCAGGGCAATCGGCGTTATGTTCGCGAATGAATCCATCCCGGGCGAGCACTACCGGCCGAACGAACGGCTCCGCTTTTTCGTCATGGCGGTTCAGGAGGACACCAGGCTCCCTGGAATTATTCTTTCCCGTTCGCACCCGAAATTCGTGAATAAGCTTTTTGAATTAGAAGTTCCGGAAATTGCCGACGGAACCGTGGAAATAAAAGCGATTACCCGCGAGCCGGGCAGCCGCACAAAAATCGCCGTCTCTTCGAACTCCGAGGGCGTTGATCCTATCGGCGCTTGCGTCGGACAAAGGGGAACGAGAGTCATGGCGGTGAACAATGAGCTCGGACAGGAGAAAATCGATATTATAGAGTGGTCCGCGGAGCCGCAGAAGTTTATCGCCAACGCGCTTTCCCCGGCTAAAGTTGAAGCGGTGGAAACCCTGGACAGACACGAGGCCCGTGTTTATGTTCCGGAAGACCAGCTGTCTCTGGCTATCGGGCGCGGAGGACAGAACGTCCGTATGGCCGCGAAGCTTACCGGCTGGAGGATAGACGTTCGTTCCCAGACTCGGCCGGACGAAGTTCAGGAAGGAGGAGTGGCGGAGGTTCCGACGGACGAAGTTGCTCCGGAGGGAGACGACGCGCCGAAAGCTTCTTACGATTAGTCCCTCACCCAACAAAGAAAATTGTTTTGGCGTATGGGCTAGAGAGGAAAAGAGTTAATAAAAAATAAAAATAGTCACACTCACTTCGGGATTGCTGCGATAAATAGAAAGCCATTCTTTGTTAGGTGAGGGATAAAAATAAAATAAAAATGAATAAACTTAAAAATTATTTTTCAAGATTAATTCTCGGCGCCGGAGCGCTCGGTGCCCTGGTCTTACCGGCCGCGGCTCATGCGAGCGAAGCCGACATAGTGCTTCCGGACTTCCGAACAGTTTCCTTTTTTGGAATCGATGGGCACACCTTCCTTTTGTACGGAATAATCGTTTGTCTTTTAGGCATGGCCTTCGGATTTTTCATGTTCGCGAGAGTTAAAAAGCTCCAGGTTCACGCCGCCATGCGCGAAGTTTCCGAACTTATTTACGAAACCGCGAAAACCTACCTGGTGACCCAGGGAAAATTCCTTTTGATATTGGAAGCTTTCGTCGGCGCGATAATCGTCGCCTACTTCGGTCTTTTGCTTCACTTTGAGGCCCTCAAGGTTCTTATAATTCTTGCCTTTAGCGTTTTGGGCATCTTGGGAAGTTACAGCGTTGCCTGGTTCGGTATCCGCATAAACACTTTTGCGAATTCCCGCACTGCCTTCGCGAGCCTCAAGGGCAAGCCCTACGCGACCTACGAAATTCCGATACAAGCCGGAATGAGCGTCGGCACGCTTCTTATTAGTACCGAGCTTTTGGTAATGCTCGGCATTTTGCTTTTCGTTCCGTCCAAGCTTGCCGGAGCTTGCCTTATCGGTTTCGCCATCGGCGAATCTCTTGGCGCGGCGGCCTTGCGTGTGGCCGGGGGAATTTTCACAAAAATCGCGGATATCGGCTCCGACCTCATGAAAATTATTTTCAAGATTAAAGAAGACGACGCCAGGAATCCCGGAGTTATCGCCGACTGCGTAGGGGACAACGCCGGAGATTCGGTGGGCCCGACCGCGGACGGTTTTGAAACTTACGGCGTGACGGGTGTCGCCCTCATTACCTTTATTCTGCTCGCGGTTCCCGCGCTCGCGACCCAGGTCCAACTCTTGGTCTGGATATTTGCCATGCGCATTTTGATGGTCATAACGAGCGTCGGCTCTTACGCCATAAACCAGGTGATTGCCCGGGCGCGCTTTAAGAACTCGGACAAAATGAATTTTGAAGTTCCGCTTACGACTCTCATCTGGCTCACTTCCGTTATTTCTATAGCAGCCACCTATTTGATTTCATATCTTATGATTCCGGGAATCGGCGACGGAACGCTTTGGTGGAAGCTCGCGACAATCATAAGCTGCGGCACCTTGGCGGGCGCGCTTATTCCGGAACTGGTTAAAGTTTTCACTTCCACCAATTCCACTCACGTAAAAGAAATCGTTAACGCTTCCCGCGCGGGAGGAGCGTCTTTGAACGTGTTGTCCGGCCTCACTGCCGGGAACATGAGCGCCTATTGGATCGGTCTTTCTATGGTTGCCTTGATGGGCGCCGCTTACGGAGTTAGTACTATGGGTCTCGGCGCGCTGATGCTTGCTCCGGCGGTATTCGCTTTCGGCTTGGTAGCCTTTGGATTTTTAGGACTCGGCCCCGTGACCATCGCCGTGGACTCCTACGGTCCGGTTACGGACAATGCCCAGTCGGTTTTTGAGCTCTCTACTATTGAGACTACGCCCGGCATCGGCGACCAAATTCACAAAGATTTCGGTTTCCGCCCGAACTTCGAAAAAGCCAAGGGTTTTTTGGAAGAAAACGACGGCGCCGGAAATACTTTCAAAGCCACGGCGAAGCCGGTTTTAATCGGCACCGCGGTTGTCGGAGCGACTACTCTTATCTTCTCTATTATTATGTTGCTCACCAAGGGCCTTCAGCCGAATTTGATTGCGAATCTTTCGCTTATGCACCCGCCGTTTCTTTTGGGGCTCATAACCGGGGGCGCGGTCATCTATTGGTTTTCGGGCGCTTCCATGCAGGCGGTAGTTGTGGGCGCGTACCGCGCCGTAGAATTTATTAAAGACCACATCAAGCTCGATTCGTCCGCGGTTAAGGCTTCGATCGAAGACAGCAAAAAAGTTGTGGAAATCTGCACTCAGTTCGCGCAGAAAGGAATGTTCAATATTTTCCTCGCCGTTTTCTTCAGCACTTTGGCCTTCGCCTCTCTTGAGCCCTACTTCTTCATCGGCTACTTAATCGGCATCGCCACCTTCGGACTTTACCAGGCAATCTTTATGGCCAACGCCGGAGGCGCTTGGGATAATGCCAAGAAAGTTGTGGAAACCGAGCTCCGCGAAAAAGGAACCGAGCTGCATTCTGCTGTGGTTGTCGGCGACACCGTCGGAGATCCGTTCAAGGATACTTCTTCCGTGGCGATGAACCCGATTATCAAATTCACCACCCTCTTCGGACTTTTGGCGGTGGAACTCGCCATCACGCTTTCCCGGCAGACCAGTCTTATCCTCGCC
>JAVHQZ010000022.1:0-1036 GCA_036171415.1 Minisyncoccota bacterium
CCCTCCACCCCTGCCTGCCGGCAGGCAGGTCGCCCTGCCCGTCCCTTCGGAAACCAAGCCGTGCGGGACTCCGGATGCCCCCAGGGGAAGGGGCTTCGCGATGGTGGGAAATAAATTCAGCGGAACCAAGCTATCCGAAACTGCGAGATCCCCCCGGGGGGGGACAAGGTTCGCTCATCCGCGACAAGTATTGGAGACCATCCAACCAAGCACATGGAAGTTCCATATTTCCAATTGGACGGTCGTTCAATTGGAAATATTGTTCGCCCTTAAAACATTCCTTTGCATGCTCGTGAAAACCCTGCTTGCCGGTAGGCGGGCGCGCCGAGATATAATACTCGCTCGGATGGCAGACAAAAAAAACTAAATTTGTTTCGTTAGATTGGACAAAACCTTCTCGAACTCCTCCGGAGGTTCGACTTCAAGCCGGAGCATCTTTCCCGGCTCGGATTCAAATTCCAAAGCGTAGGCGTGAAGCATGAGCTGTTTCACATCCTCCTTTCTCCTGCCGTATATCGGGTCGCCCACAATCGGGTGTCCGATGTGTTTCAGATGCACGCGTATCTGATGGGTTCGGCCGGTTTGCGGGCGGACCTCTAAAAGCGCGAAGGACTCCCCCTTCTTATCTTTATAAGTTTCCTTTACCGAATATTCCGTCACCGCCGGTTTTTGCATTTTCCCGCCACCCGCCTGCCGCCGGATAGTCCCAGACCGTATCCCGATAGGAACATCCACGCTCCCCCTCCTTTCCTTCGGCACTCCCCAAACCAGCGCAAGATAAGTTTTTTTAATGGCGCGGGATTTAAAAAGCGATTTTAAATATTCAAAGTATTTTTGATTTTTCGGCACGAGA
This sequence comes from Minisyncoccota bacterium, assembly GCA_036171415.1. Lineage (GTDB taxonomy): Bacteria > Patescibacteriota > Minisyncoccia > UBA6257 > 2-01-FULL-56-20 > LiPW-15. Next base: position 854 of record JAVHQZ010000022.1, read on the forward strand.
ATCACCCCGGAGGTATCTTTATCCAGGCGGTGGACTATCCCCGGCCTCATAGACGGTTCGTCCCCCACCTTTTTAAGCCCCGGGTGTTTCTTCAAAAGCCAATCGGTTAAAGCCGGAGCGCCGTCCTTTTTCCCCTGCCCCACGTGGTGCGTAAGATAACCGGCCGGCTTTAAAACCGCCATA
>JAVHQZ010000023.1:0-1029 GCA_036171415.1 Minisyncoccota bacterium
GCGTGTGGCTTTCGGTAGATTCCCTAAGTTTCCCGATAAGGTGCGCGGCATAATCGCGGCCGCCCAAACCGAAGGCCAAGCCCCCGGCGAGAGCCAACATCGCGATAAAGCCCATAATAAGAGTCTGAATTATCGCCGTCGCGATTCCCAACTGCACGAGGGCAGTGAAGAAACCGAAGGTGATAACCGCCCACCAAGAAAGAGTGCCCAAAAATTTCGCGCCGTGTAACTTCGCGCCCATGACCGAAGCGGTCACGAGCTTCCTCGCCAAGTTGCCGACGACCACGGAAGCCAAGAGGATCAAGGCCGCCACGATAACGTTCGGGATGTAATTTAATACATCGCGGAGGAAGGAAGACAAAGCGAAAAGCTTTAAGGAATCGGAAACCGCCAGAAGGAACGCGACTACGATGAACCAGTAAAATACCCGGCCCAAAAAGTGCGCGCTCTTCAATTGAATTCCGGCTCTCTCAAAATAAGGCCCGAGGCCTAACTTGTGGAGCAACGTATCGAGCTTAATGGATTCGAAAACTTTCTCTACAACCGCGCCAACTAGAGAGGCTACGATTAGGCCGATTATAAAGACGATGATGGCCAAAAGAAAGTTCGGAAGGAATCCGGCAACGCCTCCCCAGAGTCCCTGAAGAGACAAACCTAAGATATCAAGCCAGCTTTGTGTCATTTGTTTAATTTATCTCTATTAAAGAGATATTAATAATCGACCTTTTAATACATTAATTATATCAAAACGACCATCGGATAATGGAAAACCCCGCGCCGGCGGGGTTAGAGGTGCCACTATATATAGTGGCGGGGGCGTGCGGGACCTCCCCGCATCCCCTCCTTTGTTAGGAGGGTGTCTTAACCGGCGGGGTATCTAATCCCGCAGGTTTTTTAGACGAACGCTCCCAAAAACTTGCGAATGCTAAAGTGACGGGCCAGGAAGGATTCGAACCTTCAGCCTCCCCAAGCAAATGTAACAGGACCACGGTGCTTGCTGCTCAGGCGCTCTGCCGATTGACCTGCCTG
>JAVHQZ010000024.1:0-4327 GCA_036171415.1 Minisyncoccota bacterium
TCTGTTTCGCGCAAAACCTCCTCTATCTGGACTATGCCGTCCAGAGCTTTAAGAACTCCGTCTTCGCGCATTGTAACCATCCCCTGTTTCTTACCTTCAGCCAATATCTTCTGGATGGTCGGGCCGGCCAAAATTATATTTTCCAACTCCGGCGACATCTTTAAAACCTCAAAGACGGCAATCCGTCCCAAAACCCCCTTACCCTTACAAACATCGCAGCCCTCGCCTTTCATAACTTTGTACGGAGCGGTGTATTTAGACGCAATTTCTTTGGGCAGAGCTTCCAATGTTTCTTTTATTATCGCTTGAACCTGGGCCGGAGCGACCGATTCTTTTTTGCAGTTCGTGCAGTTTTTGGAAATAATGCGCTGGGACATCATGAGGTTTAAGGCGGAAGGCAAAAGGAAAGATTCTACTTTCATATCCATAAGCCGGGGAATAACGCCGGCGGCATTGTTGGTGTGGATAGTGGACAAAACTACGTGGCCCGTGAGCGCCGCGTGCACAGCCAAACCGGCCGTCTCGTCGTCGCGGGTTTCGCCGACCATTATGATATCCGGGTCCTGGCGCAAAATCTGGCGGAGCCCCGAGGCAAAGTCATACCCGATTTCCGGGCGGACTTGGGACTGGTTGATTCCGGAAATAAAATATTCCACCGGGTCTTCGAGCGACACTATATTAACCTTCTCGTTATTCAAAAGCTGGAGAATTGCGTAGAGAGTAGTGGATTTACCGGAACCTGTGGGCCCTGAAATATAAATCATGCCGAAAGGCTTCTCTATTCCTTCGTTCACCAGGTCCGCGTTGTGGCCGACAAGTCCCAAGTCCGCGAGAGTCTTGAGGCCCGTCTTCGCGTCCAGTACGCGCAAGGCAACTTTTTCTCCGAGAGGTGTCGGGAAGGTCGCGACGCGGAAGTCCACTTCGCGGTCAAAAAGTTTTGTCCTGAACCGGCCGTCTTGCGGGGTGCGGGTTTCGTCTATTTTTAGGTTGGACATAACTTTAACTCTCGAAATTACCGCTTGGGCAACCGTAAGCGGCAGAGAGGCTACTTCGTGTAAATCGCCGGAGGTGCGGAAGCGGATGCGCAAATAATTTTCCTGTGGCTCTATGTGAATATCGGAAGCTCCAGCCTGCACGGCTTCTTTAAGCGTGTTTGCCACGATGCGGATAATCGGGGCTTCTTCCGCAGTCCCGCCGCCTTCAAGTTCCACGATTTTTTCTTTCTCCGCCTTTATGCCCAAAGCTTTAACCGCCGCCTCGACTTCCGTCTTGTAGGGCGAATATTTGCGGATTATCTGCTGCCAATCGCCGTAGGAAATAACATAAACTCCGAGGTTTAGCCGGCTTCTCCTCGCAATAAACTTAAGGGCCTCCTGAGCCTTCGGGTCGTCCGGGTTCAACATTCCGACCACCAGCATGTCGCCCTGCTTGGAAAGCGGAGCGACGCCGTAAGTGCGCACGGTTTCTTCCGGAATATACTGGACCAGGCTCGCGTCGTAGCTCGCGATAGGAACTCTTTGAAACGGAATGTTTAAGGCTTCGCTTTTCGCCTCGGCAATTTTTTCATCGTCCGAGGAATGCCGTTCGTACAAAATCTGCTCCAGGTTTTTCCCGGAAGCCATAAGTTCGCGTTTTAATTTAACCACTTCGTCGGCGCTAACTATGCCCTTTTTTTTAAGCGCCTCAAGTAATTGGTCGCTGGTCATCCCCCACCCTTGAAATACATTTTGTCTTGCGACGACAAGACGTTATTTAAAAGCTTTTTATAACCCGAAAGGTTTTGATGCCGTTGTAATAAAATTTTCATTAAATAAGGAGTCGGTATTTCAAGGGTGGGGGATTATGTGCCCAAAAAGGGATTGGCTCTCCCTCCCGCGGAGGGCTGGAGCGGAGTTATGTACTGCTTCAGGCTCTGGAAAGCCGGGCTCTCTATGACGTCTTTAGGGGAAACTCCAAGACGCAGAAGTTGCTGGGTGTTTTGAAAATTTGCCGGGGCGGTAATTTGGCTCACGATTTGCGGTTGCGCGAAAAACACATAGTAGACGGCTCCGCCGATTGCGCCGATTATCAAAACCCAGGTAAGAACACTTAATATTCCTATCCCGCCCTTTTTTTCTTCGTCAATTAATATTGCCATCCCTCACCCTTTAAAGATTTTGTGCCTCGCGACGCCGAGGTTTTTTCCGAAAATATATTGGAGATTAGATTTTTTTCTATAAATATCATGTTTAATAAATTATATGCTAAAGCGATCTTTAAAGGGCGAGGGATTAGGGAGTTTGGTAGTAAGCCACGACCGTTACATCGAATCCGTAGAAGTCCATGTTCGGCTTGGCGAGCGGGTCAACGGAAATGTTTTTTACGTCGAACACCCGGATGTTTGTTTCGAGGTTTCCGAGAAAATTCTTGAAGTCTTCGTAGGTACCGATAACCCGGAACTGGGAAGTCATATTCCCAATCGGACGGATTATGGCGGTGGAACTGGCGGCCGTTCCAAGATTTTGGACAACCGGGGCCGCAACCGTAAACGACTGCAGGGTCAGCTTATTGAGCACGGCCATGCGCTGCACCTGGTTAAACACGCCGGACTGATCGAGCTCCAGGGGCAACGCCAAGGAAACCAGGTCCCGCAACTGGGTTGTGCCGCTATAGTCGGCAATAAGCTTTTTGACTTGGGCAACCGCGTCCTGTTGGCTGGTCAATAACTGTTGATTCGCAAAAACATCGGAGCGGATTACGTCGGCATTTGTGTATTCCTGGGTCGTGTAGTTGAAATAGATAACCAGCCCCGCGAAGACCATCACGAGCGAGATTATTAGGCTAAGCAGCCTTTTAGTAGAGGGTTTCATTGTTTAGTTGAGGTTGCGCCGGTCGTTCCGGATAATGGTTTCGCCGGAGTCGTCGTGGCCGGAGCCGGCGGAGTAGAAGTCGTCGCGGGTGCCACAATCGGACTGGAAGTAGCCGCCGGAACGGCTCCGCTCACGCCCAGAAACTTCGGATCCATAAATAAAGTTATATTGAACTGCCAGCCGCCGGTCGGAGAAGCAGTGAGATTGTTAAAATTCATCCGCAGAACCTCCGGTTGGGACTCAAATATCGCCGCTTGCATGGCCGCGTCATCCGTAGTTTTGGAAACCCCAAGAAGGCTCACTTGGTAGGTAGTAAGGTTGAAACCGAACTTGGTAAAATAAGTGTTCTCTTGGGTATTTTTTTCGAGCCAGGGGAAAATATTGGAAGTCGAAGGATGCCGGCCTAAAAGAGTTTTTAAATTAATCAGCTGGGAATAAAAGTTTGTGAGATTGGCTTGTTCCACGGCCGGGACCTGTTTGGCGAAATCCAAGACCTGAGATTTTAAATGTTCTCTTTGCCCCATGAGATACGGTTCGTAGCCCAGGGTAAGTCCGAAGTAAAAAATTAAGCTGATTGCCAAAAGAGAGCCTGAAAGCAGGAGAAGTTGTTTATAGCTTCCCTGCGCCCCCGACGGACCTCTTACTATTTTTTCTATTTCTTGTGTCGGCAGAGCCATTTTAAATTTTTAGTCTATCCAGATTTTCATTCTCTATTTTAAATTTTTAAGTCCGAGCCCCAGAGCGACCGCCAGATGAGTATTTAACTCCTGGGCGAGGGGTTCGAGTATCGGAGGGTATTCCAGTTTGGAAAGCGGGGTAGCCCTTACGACGGGCATATTGAATTGATCTTTGAAATATTTTTCTATCCCCAGGAGGTTTGCCCCTCCCCCAGTTAGAATCATACGCTCTATGGGCTTGGCAAACGGGAACTGATTTTTATAAGTGAACTCAGCCCTTCTTACCTCACTAATTATAGCATCCAAAAACGGCAGCATTATTGTGGATAACTCGTAGTTCGGACCGGTGCCCATTATCCCCCTCTCTTTCTTCAACTCTTCGGCGCGGATGGGATTTATGTTCAAACTCGTAGCCAAAGCTTGAGTGAGTGACGATCCTGAAAAATCCGTCTGCCCGCTGTATTTTAACTGGCCTTGATCAACCACCATTATGTCGGTTGAAAGGCTCCCGATGTCCACGACGAAGGTCGGCGTCGGGTCATTCCCTATAACCGCCCGCATCAGGCTCAAACTTTCCACTTCGAGTGCCTTAAGCGACAACCCGGCGTCCAAAAAAATCTTCTGGTATTTTTTAATTTGCTCCTGCGGCACGGAAATCAAAAGTATCTGGAATTGCCGCTGGCCCTTGTCGTCTTCAATCACTCCAACCTTGGACCAATCGAGCGCGACCTCCTCTATGGGCAAGGGAATATATTGCCTGGCCTGATAGGTCACCGCTTGAGCCAACTCCTCTTCCTTCAT
>JAVHQZ010000025.1:0-1011 GCA_036171415.1 Minisyncoccota bacterium
TGCTAAACTGAAAAGGAATGAAAAAAATATTTTTCGCCTCTGCCCTTTTTTTATTTCTGTTTTTTCTTGCAACGCTTCTTTTTTCTATTCCTAAAGAGGTTAAGGCTCAAGGGGTGGTGAACTGTTATCTTTCGGGTGGAACTACTTGCGTAATTGATCCGCTTGAGGGGGGAGTCGCCTGTATACCCCCATATATTCCTCCAAGCTGTCCTCCCCACGCTGACTGTTGTCTGGCTCAGAATGCCGGAGGCGGCGGCAGTTGTAATGACGTTGCCTGCGTATCTGCTGGTACGCCAACGCCAACCCCAACCGGTTCGCCAGCACCTCAGTCATGTCCGGCGGGATATTATTGTAGTTTTGTGGGGGGAGGGAGTTGTGGGTTTAACCGCGGGATTGATCGGGTTTGCTCAAGTCCTTCGGAACCTAGTGGCAACTGCTGTCTTCCCAGCGGAGGTACTTACGGATGCGCTTGGAGCGGAGCAGATTGTTATTCAGATATAAGCGGAAGCGGTTCCGGAATACCTTACTCATGCGCGGCGGGCTGGGGGCACTGCGACTCTGACGATACGGGGTGTACCCGATGTGAAAGTTATACTAACATGGCCGCTTGCACCGGCGGCAATCCGCGTCTTTGTGTAAATCAAAGGCCTAGCTCTCAGGGTTATAATTGTGAAGGTACTATAACAGGCTGCATTCCGTGTCCTAGTAAACCCTGTGAATATGATAAAGACAGCTTTGGTGGTTCTCTGCCAGCTGCGCTCACCGCTTGCCAACTGGCTTGTTCAGGACAGGTACCGATAAAATATTGTTGTGTAAGTCCAGAGTTGGGGTGTAACGAATGTGCAGACGGAGTTACCGATATTGCTGCTTGTACTAGAGCCTGTCAAAAGGGCAGTGCTGATCTTTGGTGTGATTATAACAGCACAACCGAGACAGGAACCAAACTAAACACCGCTATTGGTTGTATTCCTGTTTTAGATACTAAGGAGGCATTTCTTTCTTTTGTTCTTA
>JAVHQZ010000026.1:0-4287 GCA_036171415.1 Minisyncoccota bacterium
CGAACACCGGGGTCGCATAATCCGCAAAAAAAGCTCTGGCTGGTTATATGGAACGAGGCGGGGCTAACTTTCTTGCAGTGCTCGCAAACCGCCTGACCCGGGTCCCAGCCTAAAACCGCAAGAATTACATTCCAGTCATAGTTTCCCTCCAATAGCAGACGCCAAAGTTCCTTTTCCGGCTCCCCTTCGTGTAAAACCCGGCTCAAAAGATAGAAAAAATGGGGTGGCGCGGACAGCCGGGCGGATTTCAAGGCATCCACTACCTGCAGATTCCCCTTCTCCACCATGCGGATGCGGATAAGATTCCCCGGCTCAAGATGCGGGGAAAGTTTGGATTTTATCCGCCGGCTGCTTTTTACCTTGGCGCTTAATTTGCCGAGATTCTTGGTAAAAACGGAAACCCGCTCATCCAACTCCCCTTGCGGGTCTTTGGAGAGGACTATGGCTTCGCTTACATATTCATTCATCCCTCACCCTTATGAGACATTTTGCTTTGCGACGACAAAGCGAACTTTGGAAAGCTATAGCTGGCATCTTTATTTTTAAGTTCTTTAAGGGGTTTCATAATACAAATAACAAGTCGGTCTTCTAAGGGTGAGGGATTCATATTCCTAAGTTTACCCCCACACCTACCGAAGAGCCAGTTAGGTGTGGGGGTTTACCCAGCTTCCTACCAAAAGAAAAACCCCGCTTTCGCGTTCGCGGGGAGTATTTTCACATCCAACCTTTCGGGGCTTTGCCCCGAACGGCGCCTATCCCGGGCGGAAGACGGCGCGACATGTCTCTCGTGACAATCTTCCATCCCCTGCGGAGGCCCAGGAAAAAATTGAGCCAGAGGGAAAGCCTATGATTGATTGTGTGAAAAAGAATATCTTCGAGAAGCATGTATTCGTCGGACAGCTCGGCAAAACGGGGCAGTCTTGGGTCGTCGGAGTTTTTCATTTCTCCTCTAGCAATTTTTTCGGCGAGGTCCTCCATTTCGGCGGCATGCTTCTGAATGTAAATATAAAACTTTTTTTCGTAATCGCTCATTTCGCCGATTACTTTTTCGTCCGGCTGAACTTCTTTTTTTGGTCCGCATTTCACGTCGTTTGCGATTTTGACGCGTTCGATTTTTTCCAGAAGTTCCTCAAGCCAGTTCTTTTTCTCGTCGGCCATACATCCTCCTTTTTTGAAAAGCTGTATATAGTTATATTCTCCGTGCCGATAAATGCAAGATTTTAAACAAACTAAAAATACTCGATGAGGGTATTTTGTTGGTGCACAGGAAGGAGTCGAACGTCGCTTCGCTCCCTCACAACCTTTCGGTTTTGAGTGATTTCCTACACAGGGAAACTACCGTTTCCCTGACACCCTTTCCCTTCAAATCCTGCTTCTATATATACGCAAAAGAAAGAGCCTCCCGGGGGAGGTTTTTTCTTTTGGTGCACAGGGCAGGATTCGAACCTGCGTAGCCACATGGGCGAGAGATTTACAGTCTCTTGCAATTGACCGCTCTGCCACCTGTGCGATTCGTTTAAATATTACGCAAAACCAGAGAAAACCGCAACCTTCCGCCTAAGGAAAAACCGCTCCACAAGTTTGCAATGAGTTCGCGAACGACCTATATTAATGCCAGACATTTAACTCGGAGGGATATATGTGCCAAGCGTACGACGGTGAAAGAGCCTCAATAGTGGCGAGCGAGAATCGCGCGACGATAGAGGGTTTCACGGCAGCCCGCAAGGGTCTCCCGAAATCAGCGAACCCGCATACCAAATTCGGGAAATATGACAGCGACGCGTGGGACCACGGCTGGGACTGCTGGCGCCACAAAATCCTGCCCTGGGCGCTCGAACGCGTCTTTCACCTCGAAGGAAAAATTCCCGATGCTATAAATGCGCGCGAGCAATTCGAATCAACCGGAAAAGTTCACGCGGAACTCGAACGACTCATGAAAGACTGACATTTAGACGCGGCGTGACATTCACGCCGTTTTTTATTTCTATAATTGGTGACACAAAAACAAATCCCGCCGGTCTATAGACTGGGCGGGGTGTTTTCTTCTTCTTTGTCTCCAGTTATTTCTTTATAATCCGGCTTCGGTTTTCCATTGCCATTCTCGTGGGTTATACGCTTCAGGTGTCCGGTCACAAAATTGTCCATCCGCAGAATCGCGACTTTGGATTTCCTGAGGGTCTTGGCGAGAAAAAGATTCAGCATCGCGTCCAGCTTTTCCGGAACTCCGGATGTTAGCCAGCGTTCAAAAACATTTTGCTTAATAACCTCGTCCGGCTCCTCGATTCTCGGCAACGCGTGGATGGCCAAAAAGAGAACCGTGGCTAGGGCTATCAAAAAAATATTTGTTACGGCAAAAGTAAACATAGAAATAGTTGTTGGTGGGTAGTAAGTAGTGGGTAGTTAAAATAAAATTTAATATTTCTACTCACTATAAACTACAAACTACTCACTGTTCTCTAATTATAACTCAAGACGGCTAAAGGCCCGGACTTTTATGTTCTCGCCCACTTTGGCGATAACTTCGTTTACGAGATCCTTAACGGTTTTCTTCTCGTCTTTAATGTAGGGCTGGGCAAGTAAAGCTTCAACATTTTCCGCGCCCATGGCGGCTACCTGCATGGCGACCTCCCGGACCATATCTTTAAAAGGATCGGAGTGGACCACAAAATCCGTTTCCGCGCGGACATCCACGAGGACGCCGATACGCTCGTTGTGCACATAAGAGAAAATTACGCCCGCGCCGGCAACACGATCGGCTCGTTTTTCCACCTTTGCGAGTCCTTTCTCGTGGATAATCTTTTTGGCCTCTTTGATGTCACCCTTGGCATCTTCCAGAGCCTTCTTGCAATCCATTACTCCCGCGCCGGTTATTTCTCTTAGCTTTACAACGTCGTCCTTCATCCCGTTTAGAAGCAGATCGCGATCAAACGATCCGCTATATTTTATTTGTTTAATTCGACTGGTTTATTTTAACTGATATTCTCCGCCGAAGCTACGCGATCGCGGCTTCTAACGGGATTCATTTCCATCTTCCTTATTATTGTTTTGGTTTCTCTGCTACTGCCGCTAAAAGTTCTTTCTCCACTTCCTTGCGACTCTCGCGAATCGTTTCGCTTAACTTTTCCAGGAACCAATTAATGCTGGTTCTGGCCTTGGTGTTCCCCGGAATTAGATATTCCACATTGTCCGGGTCGGTGTCGGTGTTCGAGTAAGCGACTACCGGGACTCCGAGCTTCCGGGCTTCCAAGACCGCCGAACGATGCGCGACCGGGTCGATGACGATGAGAAGGTCTGGGCGGGAGGTCATGTTCTCCAGTCCGCTCATCAGCTGTTCCAGCTTCTCGAGCTCCTTTTTGATTCCCAGCTGTTCTTTTTTTGTGTACTTCGCGAAAACTCCGGCTTTGTCATCCGCCTTCAGTTTTTTAAAATATTCGATGCGCTTGGAGATGACCCTATAGTTGGTCATCGTTCCGCCGAGCCAGCGGACGGTAACGGCCGGCAAGCTGAATTCTTTGGAAAGCTTCAAAAGACCCTCTTCGGCAGCCGGCTGAGTGCCGGCCAAAAGAATGTTGGCCTTGGCCAGAATTCTGGCTTTAACGAACTCCATCGCCTCGCCGAGTTTTTCCAGGGTCTTACCGAGGTTGATGATTTCGATATTGTTCCGGGTAGCCAAAATGTTCGGCCTCATCCTGGGATGAGTCTTCATTTTTATACGACCGACGAAAACACCCGCAGTGACCATAGCCTGCATTTCAGGCTCGTCCAAAAGCTGGTTATTTTGCTCTAATATCTCTTCTGCCATTTTTAATTTTATGATTGATTAATCTTGTCTCGCCTTATGGCCGGGGCATTTGGAGCATCTATAGCTCCATCACGGTCGAAGCAATACAGGGAAAAGTATATAAAATGGGGCTAACTTTGTAAACCCCCACAACCAACGTTTGGTGTGGGGGTAAACCCCCTATAAAATTACTCCTCCGCCGAGCATCTTGCCCGAACGGGAGTAAAAGACCGCCGACTGGCCCGGCGCCACGAACTTCTGGGGCTTCTTAAAGTCCAACCTCCAGCCCGACTTGCCCCGGGTTAAAATTGCCGCGGAAAGCGGTTGACGGTAGCGAACCCGGGCGAAAACAGAAAGTGAGTAGTTGGTAGATAGTAGTTGGTAGATGGCAGGAATTAAATTAACCCCAGTTAAGTTAACGGTTTTTTTAAACAACAACGGATTTTCGCTCCCTTCCGCCATAACCAAAATGTTTTTCTTAACATCTTTTTTGGCGACATACATGG
>JAVHQZ010000027.1:0-1002 GCA_036171415.1 Minisyncoccota bacterium
ACCGGACTGCTCGGCTTCCTATCATTCGCTTCTATCTTCGCGTCTTTTTACGCGATATTTTTCCGGAAAAAAATAGCGACAATAGAAAACCAAGCTCCGGCGCATCCTGACCACGCGCGGCTGTCGAGATTTTCCCATCTTCCTCCCGCCGCGAGAGCGCTGGTCTTTGCTTTGCCTGTTGCGTACCTTATCCAGGGCTTGGTTCTTTTTGATATTCTTCCGACCTACATAAATCTTTTCATATTTTTCTCTTTCGCAACCTATCTTTTTATGCCGGGACAGGTAAAAAACGAAAACCGACATGAATAAATCAGCACTATATTTAATTTGTACTCTGGGAATTGTCGGAGCAGTACTCTTAATAGTTTATGGCGCTTTTTTACCGTTTTTAAAAGCTCAGGCGTACATAGACGCGGTGAACAGGGCCGGATCCACCAAAACACTCCAGGAATTTGAGCAAAATTTCGACAAAGTCTACGGCTTCTACTCTCCGGTCGGCGACGAAGAAACAACGAAGTTTTTGATGTCAAACATTATTCAGATTGCCCCCACTCAAGCCGAAAACGTGGATCGGGCTCTCGCCGAATACATAGAACCGCACATAATATCGGGCGATACCAGGCATCTGGTGTCGGCGGCCAACTTGCGCGTGATAATACTCACCAAATTCAGCAAGGCAGAGGACTACGACAAGGCTATTGAGTACTATCAAAAGGCAAGGGTGATCGGGCCGAAGCTCCCGCCGGTGCTTTATGGCCTTTTGTCTCTCTATAATGCCAGGGGCGATGTCGCAAACGAAAAAGAAGTTGCCGCCGAAATTTTAAAATATTGGCCGCAGGATACGCGGGTGAGCGAGCTTTTGAAGACGCTAAAATAAATTTATGTGCGGAATCAGCGGAGTTTTTGCCAAAAGCGGTTCAAGCGAAGAACGGCTTCGCTCGGCTGTTTCTTTGATGAATGCCTGCCAGATTAAGCGCGGCCCGGACGACGAGGGGATAGAAA
>JAVHQZ010000028.1:0-4200 GCA_036171415.1 Minisyncoccota bacterium
GGGCTGTCGGAGCGGTTTTGAGCTTGGCCCCGCCAAAGGCGGGTCAAAACCGCTCCGACAGCCCCTCTTCAAGTAAAAAGGCTCCTTGGGGCAAACTAAATTCGGAACACTCAAACAGGACTAACCCCTTATCTTTCCGAAAAAGGCTAAGGCAAGCGCGGAAAAGGCCACTATTACGTTCTGATAGACCTGAGCCAGGTCGCTAAGGTTTAAAACAGCAAGACAGATGGAAATAAGGAAAACTACTCCCGACGGCCAAGCGGGATCCGGCTTTACGAGAATAAGTACCGCGAATAAAAGCTCGTAACCGGAGAAAATTATCAGCAATGTTTTTGCCGCTACGAAATGGGTAAGAACCGCCGGAAGCGCCGCCGCCCATTTATCCGGATCAATAAAAGCCATAACTGCCGGAAAAACCAAAGCGAAGCAGATTACTATTTTTAAAAATAAAGTTCCGAAAAAAGTTCTCATTATAGTTTTTCGTAGATACCGATTAACTCCGCCTTGGCGATAAGGACTTTATCGATAGCACTTTCAAGTTCTTGGCTGGATGAACTTATCGGGATATTTAAAACTTCGCTTAGAGCGAATAATTTAAAGCGATAATGATGCGGCTTGCCTGACGGCGGACATGGCCCGAAATAACCGGACTTGCCCGCGTCGTTTTTCCCTTGAACGGCTCCGGCGGGAACCGAATTTTCCGCTATGCCTTTGGTCGAGGGCGCGATATTCCAAATAAGCCAGTGATTGAAAGTTACGCCCCTTGAAGCGTCCGGGTCATCCATTATAAACGCCAAGCTTTTGGCGCTATCCGGAATATTTTTAAAAATAAATTCTGGGTTGATGTTTTTCCCGACACAGGTAAAAACATCCGGTATTTTCCCGTTGGGTTCAAAAGCCTTACTTAATATATCCATAGATTTATTAATATTATTCCAAACAACCAGAAAACGGAATCCTACGATAATTATCAATAATATTACGATAACTATCCAGGCTTTCTTCATCCTCGTCTCAAAAACGCCAGACCGGAACTGAATTCTCTCAAAATCTCCCGGGGCAGAGATTCTCCGGGCTTGCCCCGTAGTAGAATTTCGCTTGCATTTGGCATTATCAAAATATTCATCAATGAAAGTATTTATGTTGGCTGTCTAGCCCTTCTTGTAATCCACGTACTCGCGTCGGAACATTTTGAGCGAAATTTCACTACGGGGCTTGGTTTTTCCGGGATATCTCCAGGCACTAATCACCCTCCTTCTTACTTTGTCGTCCGCGACCATAGCCCATATCTCATGGGAATTTTTAGGCCCTTTTTGTGTTTGCATAACCGCGATGGTTTCTGGAGCTATGCCCGTCTCCACTCTCTCCGGAGAATGAAGAATTCTTTTTATCCTCCCCTCGGAAAGCCGGTATTGCATCATTTTACCAAGCGCGTGCGCGGTCCAATAAAGTGTCTTTTCTTTTTTTACCCCCACACCTAACGGAGAAAATCGCATTGTCTAGTTTATATGGAATTAATTTAACAAATGTTGCAACTCAATTAACTCTTGAATAGCTGTTTTCCGTGGCGATTAAGAAAACTGATTCTCCGATAGGTGTGGGGGTTTATCCCTATCATACCTTGGAAATTACCGTGTTCGCCGCGTCGCGATACCTGCAGTAATCGCAATCTTCGCCCTGCTCCGGCAATTTATCGCTCATCAGACACTTATGCATCTGTTTGATTACTCCGGGAATCCAGACCGGATCGCCCTCGTACGGAATCAGCTTTATGCTGAATTCCAATTTTCCGTCAAAAGCTTCTTTGTCCGCGTCGCCGTTGCAGTAAACGAAATAGCCGACGTTCGAGACCTCAAATCCGTTTTGCCTGAAAAGCCACTGGTAAACCTCCATCTGCCGCTTGTAGCCGATTTGCCAATCCGCGTCTAAGCTTACCTCTCCGCTCTTCGAAGTCGCCTTGTAGTCCACGACAATCAACTCTCCTTTCGGGTTTACCCAAACGTCATCCACGCCTCCGGTAATAGTGAGGTTGGTCTCCGGGTCGTGATAGGTCACTCCCGCTCTTAAAGAATCCCTCCACTCGTTCATTTTCGGATGCTCAAAGGGAATCGCGTCCACGCCATAACTTTTCATCAAGGGGTGCGGGGTATGCTTGGCTCGGTGTCCGTCGAATTCTTTTTTGAGGAGCGTGTCTACCGCGGAATTCAAAGAAAACGGGTAACCGGGCGGCTGGGCCACGCCCAGGCGGCGGTCCAGATAAAAACAACGCGGGCAGTTTAAAAATAAATCTATTTTGGAACGGCTGACGCGGAACGCTTCTCCCGAGTTAGGATTGAAAACGTTTCTTGACCGGTTCGGGTTGTAGTATTTGGACATAAAAAATTAATTGGTTTCTCTTAAAAGCGCGAGCCCTCCGTAAAGTCCGCCGAGATCCCCCAGGGAGGCCAGTTCTACGGGCGGGATGGTCGGAAATATCTTAAACATTTCTTTCAGATGCTCGCGAACGCGGTCAATCGGGATTCCAACTTGCTTCATCATGCTTCCCCCGATGATTAGGATGTCCGGAGACCAGTGTACCAAGATATTATTAACCCCGATAGCCAAATATTTGGAAAGCTCCTCCCAAACCGCTTTGTCCGCTATCTCGTAGGCCGGCATCTTGTACTGCAGTCCGACCTGGTAACCCGACACATAGGCCTCCAGGTGGCCTTTAACGCCACAGGCGAGGCACATGGGGCCGTTGGGGTCGATTATCTGGTGGCCGGGTTCAAAACCGAAAGAGTTTTCATCTATTTTTTCGTTTATGATTCTCGCTCCGCCCACTCCCGTAGAAACCGTAAGGTAGGCGACGATTCTCTGCCCTTTCCCCTTCCCTTCATGGGCCTCCCCTAGGCCGACCACCGCGGAATCGTTTTCCAAACGAACCGGACAAAGCAAAACTTCTTCCAATTCTTCTTTGAGCGGTTTCCAAGCCCAAGACTCAAGATGCGGAGCGCGGGAAAGTTCGGACTTGGACTTATCCAAGACTCCGGCTACGCCTCCCGCGGCTCCTTCCAATTTTCCTCCGTGCAAAAGTTCGTTTACCGCCGCTTTGATAAGCTTCATGCCCTCGTCAAAATCTTTAGGCGTGTCTATTACCTTCGTTTCGCCCAAAATCTGTTTATCTTCGGAAACCGCCAAACGTATTTTTGAACCCCCTATATCGAATACCAGGTACATTGTTTGTTACAATAATTTTTTGAATTTTTCGACTATCGGCACTGCCTCCGGGTCCGATCCGTAATGGTAAGCCAGGTAGTAAGCCGTCCAATCCGCTAAAAGGAGCGAGCCGAAAATCTTATGAAACTCATCGCCCTCTAGATCTATTGTTTCAAATTTCAATCCCCGCTCCTTAAATAAATCCTCCATCACTTCCATCCTTCTTTTTATCCGCGGGTCGTCCGCCTTGTCGCGCAAAATTATAAAATAGAATTTCCCGGAAAGCTCTTTAGTTTCTCCGCTGCCGTCAAAGCCGGTCATCTCGTTGTGATTCAGCTCCGGAAAGCGGTTCGCGAACGCGGGAATTTTTCCTGTTTCGTTAAATTTTATCTTCCAGGTGTAGGCAACGGGCATGTTCCTCTCTGAAGCGTATACAACGGGCACGTACCCGTCGAGTTTCTTCGCCAAAGCGCGTCCCGGCTCTTCGTAGCTTTCCGGCTTCAAATCCGTGAGTTTGGAAATTTTTTCCAAGCCGGCGGTCTCATCCATCAGCTTCAGCATCGCTTTGGCGGAAAGCCCGAGAGCCATCCTGGGCTGAATTCCGTCCTCGGGAAGTTCAATGTAGGGTAATTTGTTTTTTACCGCCTCCCGCATTAATTTTCCGCCGGTTGTTATTACCGCTACCGCCATATCCCTTTTCATGGCTTCCGAAAGTCCGTCCAAAACTTCTTCCGTGTTCCCGGAATAGGAACTGGCAATAAATAAATATTCTCCAAATCGTCCTTTCTGAATTTCCGGCAAACCGTAATTGCGGTGAACGACAATATCCAGCTTCGGATTCCAGGCCTTTAAAAGATCCGCCGCCAAGGCCGACCCGCCCATTCCGGCAATAATAAAACTGTTCTTTTTTTGTAACGTCGAAAGATTTTTTATCTCCGGCTTGAAAGAAAACTGCTTCGGAAAATTTTTGATGGCGTACTCCATATCAAGTTAATTTTAACA
>JAVHQZ010000029.1:0-4168 GCA_036171415.1 Minisyncoccota bacterium
GGCGTTGTCGGGTCATAAAAAACCACGGCCAACTCCCGGTCTTTTAACTGGATACCTACCGCCTTGGCCGCCTTCGCTTCCGGCTCCGGAATAGCCATTACCGCCTCTATGTTCACGGGGGTTTTTTTAAGATCGGCGTATTGCGCGCCGATTTTTTCCGCGCGCCTTTTGGCGTCGCGTTCTTCGGCTTCCCGCCGTATATCCTGCAGTTTTTTTATAAGCCCCCCTCCTTCGTCTGCCATTATTTAAAGTTTACCCCCACACCTATCGAAGAACAAGAATGCTTGGGTGGGGCATTTCTCCGATAGGTGTGGGGGTTTACCGCCGAGGCCCGGCAAGGATGATTATTTACACGAATGGCTTTTTTTTCTTTAAATTAAGATTAAAATGTATGTGCTATGTCCGGACACTCTCATTGGTCAGGAATAAAACACCAAAAAGCGATTACCGATAAAAAGCGGGCGCAGATTTTTTCGAAACTTCTGATAGCGATATCCGCCGCCGCGAAAAGCGAGCCCGATCCGGGCTTTAATCCCCGCCTTAGAAGCGCCGTCGAGAAGGCCCGGGAGTTTAATGTTCCGTCGGACAATATTGCCCGGGCCATAAAGCGCGCGTCCGAAGCCGGAAAAGAATTGGATGAACTGCTTTTTGAGGCCTACGGTCCCGGCGGCGCGGCGCTTTTAATTTCCGCCGTGAGCGATAATTCCAACCGCGCGGTTCAGGAAATAAAAACCATCCTGAACGAAAACGGCGGCAAGTGGGCGGAGCCGGGCTCGGTCAGGTGGGCTTTTGAAAAGGTAGGTGAGGGTTGGTCGCCGAAATTTTCCGCGGCGATTCCTCCGGACGAAAAAGAAAAGATAGAAAAATTAATTTCCGCGCTGATGGAGCAGGACGCCGTCCAGGATATTTTTACAAACGCGCAATGATTATTCTGGGAATCGACCCGGGAACCAGAAGGGTCGGCTTCGGCGTAGTCTCCAAAGAAGGCTCCTCTCTCCGTTTTGTTGACGCCGGGCTTTTGGAAATAAAATCGGAGAATGATATCGGCGCCCTAAAAGAAATTAAAGACGGATTGGAGAAACTCTTTTCTGTTTATAATCCGGAATTTTTGGCGGTAGAAAAACTCTTCTTTTCCAAGAATCAGAAAACCGCGCTTCAGGTGGCCGAAGCCCGCGGGGTTATCCTTTTGTTCGCCCGGGAAAACGGCTTGAAGATAAAAGAGTTTTCCCCGAATGAAGTTAAATCGGCCCTGACCGGCTACGGTTCGGCGGACAAAAAGGCCGTTTTAAAGATGGTCGGCCTCCGCCTGAAAAAACAGGGCTTTAAGATAATCGACGATGCCGCCGACGCCCTGGCCTTGGCCATCGTCGCCTCTGACCAACTCCGCTTTGACCCCAAAAAGTGTTGATCCCGTAGTAGAGTTTCGCTCACGCACCTGTTTTTTTGAATAAACTACGTTTACTGAAATAAAACAACACTCGATATTCCCGCTGGACTCAGCGCACCCCTTGCGCGAAGATAAAAAAATAGGCGAAACTTCACTACGGGATTGACATAAATCCGGGCATCCATATACTTGTCCTTGAAACAACAAAAGGTCGTTAGGATCTATAACAAATGAAAGAAAAAATCCCCGCATTTGAAGGAGGTTTGGACGAAAACGTCGATGACGAGCTGGGCTCTATAGACATGGGTCCTGACACGGGCGATGACGAGTCCGAGGTAGACCCGGTAACGGGTTTGCCCTTGGCGGAAATGGCCGCGGCCGGCCTCCACGTGGTAGAGGAGGGCGAACAGGAAGAAGGACAGGGTTAATAAACCAAAAATAGCTCCGCCCCGTATTACATTGCGGGGCGGCTTATTTTATTGTCATAATTTAAGGGTTCTTATGTTTACCAAAAGAAAGAAGCTTATCCGTTGGTTTCTCGTCACTGTCGCCATTCTCCTCGGCGTGGCGGTTTTGAGCATCTATTTTTTGAGCCGGAGCCTCCCCTCCATAGAAGAAATAAATTCCCGGGAGATAACTCAGTCCACTAAGATTCTGGACAGAACCGGCGCCGTTCTTTTGTACGAAATAAGCGCGAGCGGGGACAAGCGGACTGTAATTCCCCCGGAGGATATTCCTCGGGCCCTCAAAGACGCGACTGTCGCCATTGAAGACGAACGCTTTTATCAGGAGCCGGCTTTTGACTGGCAAGGCATCGTCCGAGCCTTTTTTGTAAACATTACGACCGGCCAAGCAACCCAAGGGGCCTCAACCATCACCCAACAGCTCGCCAGAAACGCTTTTTTGACGGCCGAAAAAACCGTTACCCGAAAACTGAAGGAACTTCTTTTGGCGGTCCGCTTGGATAAATATTATTCCAAGGACAAAATCCTTTGGCTTTATTTAAATGAGGTTCCTTATGGACCAACCACCTATGGAGTGGAGGCCGCGAGCCAGGCCTACTTTGCCAAGGACACCAAGGATCTAACTCTCGCCCAAAGTGCCCTTCTTGCCGCGATTCCCAGAAATCCGGTTTATTATGCTCCAAGCGGAACACACATCCCGGAACTCCTGCGGCGCAAAGACTTGGTCCTTCAAAAAATGCTTACGTTGGGGAAAATTAGTAAGCCCGACTACGACAAGGCGATTAAAGAAAAACTAGAGTTCCAGCCGCAGTTCGCTGGGATTAAGGCGCCGCACTTCGTGATGGCGGTTCAGGATTATTTGGTCCAAAAATACGGGGAAGAGATGGTCCGAAAGGGAGGCTTAAAAGTAACAACTACCCTGGATTGGGATCTTCAACAGATGGCGGAAAGGGCGGTGGAAGACGGAGTTACGAGAAACAAGAAGCTCTACGCCGGCACAAACGGCGCGTTGGTGGCCCAAAACGCCACCTCGGGGCAGATTTTGGCCATGGTCGGCTCCAAGGATTACTTTGATGTTCAAAATGAAGGCAACTTCAACGTAGCCACTCAAGGATTGCGCCAGCCGGGTTCCGCCCTAAAACCTTTTATATATTTAAATGGTTTTACGCGCGGGTATACGCCGGATACGGTTCTCTTCGACGTCTCCACGGAGTTCGCTTCAAACAATCCGGCTTGTCCGGCCATCCCGAACTATAACTCGGACACCGGCAACAAAGCCTGTTTTCATCCCCAGGATTTTGAAGGATATTTTCAGGGGCCTCTTTCTATCAGAAGCTCTCTCGCCGAGTCGGTAAACATTCCCGCGGTTAAGATGCTTTATTTAACCGGCGTTAAAGGTTCCATTGATTTAATCAACAGCTTCGGAGTTGCGACACTCGACAACCCGGACCACTACGGGCTTTCCTTGGTCCTTGGAGGCGGAGCGGTGCATCTCGCGGACTTAACCGAAGCTTATTCGGTTTTAGCGGATGACGGCGTGCGCCACACGCAAAGCATGATTCTTGAGGTAAAAGACTCTTCCGGAAACATATTGGAATCCTGGGCAGACCAAAATAAAAGACTGATTGATTCTCAGCCGGTCCGCGAAATTAACGACATCCTTTCGGACGCTTCCGCCCGCGCTCCGCTTTTCCAGTCCAGTCAAAATCTTACTGTTTTCCCCGGCTACGACGTCGCTTTGAAAACCGGTACCTCAAACGATTATCGCGACGCCTGGGCTTTCGGATACACCCCTTCTTTGGTGGTGGGCGTATGGGCCGGAAACAACGACAACTCGCCCATGCACCGGCAAGGTTCAAGTATTTTGGCCGCCGTTCCTATTTGGAGCGCTTTCTTGAATAAGGCTCTTAAAACAGTTTCCCCGGATGGATTCCCGCGGCCCGATCCTTGGGGTTCGGAAAAACCTCTTCTTCGCGGACAATATGTCGTAGACAATCAAGTTCACTCTGAGCTTTATTATGTGGACAAAAATAATCCGGCCGGACTCCCTCCCCAAAACCCGGCAAACGATCCTCAGTTTTCAAATTGGGAAACAGGCGTCCTAGCTTGGGCGGCCCAAAACCCCGGCTCCCTTTCTTCTTCAGCCGGTGCTATTTCCACCTCTCCGTCTCCTCTTCCTCTTTCCTCCGGCGCGCCGAGTGTCCAATTTTTATCTCCTCAAAACGGGTCGTTTGTAAGCGACAGCGTTTCTTTGCGGGCGAGCCTTTCCTCCGGTTCCGCGCTTAGCGAGGCAAATATTTATTGGAATCAGATTTTG
>JAVHQZ010000030.1:0-4081 GCA_036171415.1 Minisyncoccota bacterium
ATGAAGGACATAAATAATCTGGAAAAAAAGATCGGAGTTATTTTTAAAAACTCGGATTTGCTAAAAGAAGCCTTGACCCACCGCTCGTATTTAAACGAAAATCCGAAGTGGAATTTGCCGCACAACGAAAGGCTGGAATATCTGGGCGACGCGGTTTTGGAATTGGTAGCGAGCGATCATCTTTTTAAAAAATTCCCGAATTCTCCGGAAGGACAACTGACCGTTTACCGGGCGGCTTTGGTCAACTACCAATCTCTCGCGGAAGTCGCTGAAGCTATAAAGCTTGATGACTACATCCTGACCTCCAAGGGGGAGAGAAAAGACCAACCCAAAGCGATGGAGGTAATTCTCGCGAACGCCATGGAGGCGGTTATCGGCGCGGTCTACTTGGACCAAGGTTATGAAGTCGCGGAAAAGTTTATTGCCGAAACGGTTCTTATCAAGCTCCCGGGAATTTTGGAATCAAAAAGCTACCGGGACCCGAAGAGCGAACTTCAGGAAATCGTTCAGGAGAAATTTAAAGTCACCCCGAGTTACCAGGTTTTGGCGGAGTCCGGCCCGGCCCACGAAAAAGAATTTACTGTCGGCGTTTATTTCGGCAAAAAAGAACCGGAAGCGCAGGGAACGGGAACCTCCAAACAAGAGGCGGAGATAGAAGCGGCCAAATCGGCGTTGGAAAAATTTAAGTAAATTTATTTATGGACTCCGTTTTATTGGAGAGTATTTTTGCCGAGCATAAAAAGTTTTTAAAAAATCTGGATGTTCCGCATAAGCCACTTATATTAGGAATGGCGGGTATTCCAGGTTCCGGAAAAACTACAATTGCAACGGTGATAGAGGACAAATATAAAGGCGTCAGAATTCACAACGATTCGATAAGGGGGATTATTCAAAAACACGTGCAATCCGGGGAAGTTGTGGCTGAGAATGTAGAAAAAGTCCTTCAAACTTATTTATTGTATTGCTTGACCACTTTGACCGGCGGCATTCCGAACAAGTTTTATATTTTGGATAGCGGGATAGAGCGGAGATATCAGCAAGTGAAAGAATGGTGCGATAAAAATGGCTACAGCCTATTAATTATATCGCTTGGCTCCACCGCGGAAGAATCAATGGAACGAATTCATAAACGGAATCCGGACCAAGCCGTTAATTATTTGCGGGACATGCCCCGCTATGTGAAGGAAAATGCCGATTTTCACGAAAGGGTTAAGGCAGATATATTTTTGCCCTTAGGTCCCGCGTCCAACACCAAAGAACTTTTTGCCTTTCTGGACAATAGGATACAATAACCATATGGCTCATCTGCTTAAACGCCTAGAACTTAACGGCTTTAAATCGTTTGCCGGGAAAACCTCGTTGGATTTTCCGGCGGGGATTACGGCTATTGTCGGCCCGAACGGTTCCGGCAAATCTAACGTCATAGACGCCATCCGTTGGCTTTTGGGCGAGCGGGAAGCGAAGTCTTTGCGCGGAGGAAAGGTGGAAGATCTGATTTTTGCCGGCACGGAAAAGCGGCCGAGAATGGGCCAGGCGCAGGCGAGCCTCCACTTCGAAAACCTCCATCTGTTAAAAAGCAGGGGAGGAGAAGAAAACGGCGGGCTTTGGAATTCCGGGATAAGCGAGGTAACTGTAAGCCGCCAGGCGAGCCGCGACGGCACGAGCCAGTATTTTTTGAACAAAAGTGAAGTTCGCCTCAAAGACCTCATAGATTTTTTCGCGCAGGCGAGGCTCGGCAGTAAGGGTATTTCCGTGGTTACCCAGGGGAACAGCGATATTTTCATCCGCGTGTCCCCGAGGGAGCGTCGGGAAATGATAGAAGAAATTTTGGGACTTCGGGAATTCCAGATTAAAAAAAGCGACGCGGAGCGGCGGCTTAAAAATTCGGAAATAAATCTGGGGAAAGTTAGCGCGCTTATCGATGAAATTCTTCCGCATCTCCGGTCCCTGAAGCGCCAGACCGGCAAATGGGAAAAAAGAGGAAGCCTCGAAGAAGAATTAAAAAAATTGGAGAACGACTTTTTTGGATACCGGAAACAAGAGATACAAACGGAGCTCGTTAAGCTCGCCGCGGAGTTGGAATCCCGGGCTAAAACTCAAAAGGAATTGCTGGCGGAAAGCGAGAAGGCCGAAAAACATTTAAAGGAGCTCGAAGCCAACCAACCGGAAGAAAGAAGGGCCATACAGGAAATAAAAGAACGGACGGGCGTCCTCCTTGAAAAGCGTTCCTTGCTTCAAAAAGATTTGGGGAGGCTCGAGGCGCAGATAGAAATAAGCGCGCGTACTCCGGAGGTAGCCTCGTCTATCCCGCACGGGAAACTCTTGGAATTCGCGAAGAAGGTCAGAAAGGAACTAAACCTCGCCTTGGACCGGGACGAAAATGTTATCCGCTTGGCGATGGAAAAATTACTTAAGGAAGCGGAGGATCTCCTTTCCGAGATGGAAAAGAAACCCGCGGCGCCGAACACAAAAAACCAATTTACCGAACCGTTCGAGAAACTGCAAAAAGAGTTGAAAGCTCTTGAAGAAGAGATGACTGCTCTGAAGACGGAAGAAAAACGTCTGGAAAAAGGCCAGGAATCTTTTTACGAGAGTTTCAAGAAAGCCATGTCCGAAACCCGCGCGGCCCGGGAAAAAGAGGAAAAATGGATTGCGGAAACCCAGAGCCGTTCCATCGCCAAAGAGCGCCTTACCATGCGCTCCGAAGAATTGCACCGGCAGATTGCCCAGATAGGCAGAAGCCCCAATGAATTTCCGGAATGGACCGAAGGCGGAAAAAGTGAAAGCGATCTCATGGAAATGGACCACAGAATGTTCCGGTTGCGCGGAGAACTCGCGTCAATCGGCGACGTAGACCAGGCGGTTTTGAGAGAAGCCCAGGAAACGGAAGTGCGCTACGAATTTTTAGGCAAAGAGTCCAAAGACCTTTTGGCTGCCAAGGATGACCTGCGCGGCCTCATAAAAGATCTGAACGAAAAAATAAAAGTAGATTTTCACAAGGCGCTTGGGAATATAAATGACGAGTTCCAGAAGTTTTTTGAACTGATGTTCGGCGGAGGAAAAGCAAAGCTAGTTGTATTTAAAAAAGAAAAAACAGCCCCCGTGCCGCAGGAAGAAGGCGGAGAGGTTGCCGAGGAAGGCAATCCCGCGGAGGAAGAAGAGGCTGAGGAGGGGATTGAGATTCATTTGAGCCTACCCAGAAAGCGTATCAATTCCCTGGACATGCTTTCGGGCGGTGAAAGAAGCCTGGTGGGCATAGCCGCCCTTTTTGCCCTTATATCGGTATCCCCGCCGCCTTTCCTGGTTTTGGATGAGGTGGATGCCCCCTTGGATGAACGAAACGCACGGAGATTCGCGGAAATGCTCAGAGAATTCTCCAAAGAAACCCAGTTTATCGTGGTTACCCACAACCGGGCGACCATGGAATCCGCGGACGTACTTTATGGGGTGACCTTGGATGCGGACGGGACTTCTAAGATATTGTCGATGAAATTGGAAAAGTAGTATAATTGGGAAAATTAACCCCCACACCTAAGGAGCTTATATTTTTTCTAGTTTCCGGTTTTAATGGGCGAAATAGGGGTGGGCGGATATCCGCGGATTATGCTAAACTATAAGAAATAAAATTAACCAAAAGCTCCTTAGGTGTGGGGGCAAGCAAATATAAAAACTATGGCGAATGTAACAATCTATTCAGCCCCCTGGTGCGTTTACTGCAAGATGGCGAAAACTTATATGGATGAAAATAAGGTGAAATATACCGAGGTGGATGTTTCCGTCGACGATAAGGGGAAGGACGACATGATAAAAAAGTCCGGCCAACTGGCGATTCCGGTTATTGACGTGGATGGGGAGATAATTATCGGCTTTGATAAGCCGGCACTCAAAGAGGCCCTGGGGCTTAAATAAGAAAAACAGAAACCCGCTCAACAAACCGAGCGGGTTTTCTTGTATATCATATATGATATACAAGGTTCTTGGGTGTTTTTGGAAACAGAATGGTCATGCGCCAGCCGTCTGCTTTTATGTTAAAATTAACTTGATATGGAGTACGCCATCAAAAATTTTCCGAAGCAGTTTT
>JAVHQZ010000031.1:0-4071 GCA_036171415.1 Minisyncoccota bacterium
TGGCGGGAGAGACGGGTGAAATAGGCGTCAAAGATGGGAAAGTATGCATCTTTGTATTTAAGTGAGTAATCATCCAGCGTAACCCCCGCATCACTTTTTGATTTGCTGACTATGCTAAGCGGGAAAAAAATTCCGCGCTCATCTTTCCCATAAGCAAAATTACCATCATCCCAAAGGATATTCGGCTCCGGATATTTTGGGTCATTTATCGTGTCCTTGGAAAAGAAATATTTATTGGAATATATTGCCATTGCTTTTAAATAGTCCTCCAGAGAATTCATTTTGGGCGCGGAGAGCCCATCTCTGCTCAACCCTTCGGATATTTTCAGTTGTTTTATGGTTTGAGTGTCGTATTTCGCGGTGTATTGCTCAAAAGGCGAGCCGGTGTCTCCGCCGAGGTTCTGGGCGTGGGTGTCGTCCCGCGTGTGGTCGGGCACGCCCATGTCTTCCACTATGTGAAGAATGTGCCCCAGAGTAATGTAGGCCTCCTTCATATTTCCCTCTACGTAATAATCCAAGGCCTTCTGCCAGACGCGGTTTCCACCGTTTTGCTGATAAACGGATTGGGTGTTGCATCCTTTTACCCAATCCAGCGCCGAGAGCGGTTTCTGGGCGGCGCCGATAGAAACAAGAGAACTCAAAACCTCCGGCGGAATATCTCCGGCTTTGTCGCCGGTCCAGCCGGTATTGTTCACAGGGTCGTAAAAATGATTCACCCAGCGAGGGGGATAGTCTTCTTCTTGGCTACCATAGATTATCCAGGCGCGTTCTTCGGCGGTAAAATTTCCGGAAATATTTAAAATCTCACTCGTGAGAGCCGGATGGGTGGTTTTCTCGCTATAGGCGAGGACATTATTTGCGGAAAGCAATGTCAGAACTATCAGAACTATAGGAATCAGGGCCAGCTTACGTAGCATGTTTTTTTATACTTCTATTATTTTCCAGATTCCGTTCGGATAAAGTTCAAAGTCAACCAAAATTGGCTTCAACATCACGAACCCTATTTTTTCTGGGTCGTAACTGCCTTGGCCGTTTTTAATGTTTAATAAAGCACCCTCTAATAGTGAAATGATGTTGTCTATATTTTTTTGCTCCGCATTTTTATACGAATCCAATTCCTTCTGTCTGTATTTCTCCACAAAATACTTGCTTGCCAATTCATAGTCTCCTTTTTTGACCGCCTCTATATATAGAGAAAGTGTTTCGGCCGGAGTTTTGCCGCCATAGGTATCGGCCATTTTGGCCGCATTTTCCGCCGCGATCCGGGCGTTGTATTCTTTTTCATATATTGCGACCGAATTGACCATCCGGTAATAACGGTAAATGCCGTTCCCAACGAGCGCGACCAAACCCACAAGAATAAAGACGATAAAAGTCCTCTTTAATTTACGGCGGTTAGCCTTTGGCTCATCCGGAGCCACTTGTTTGTCCAGGAGTGATTCGTTTTCTGGCATGGGTGATTATTATTTTTTATAGCGCATCTATTTTCCAAACGCCGCTCGGATACAATATCATTCTGTAATTTATTGTGCTTAACTCTGAATTCATTAAAAAGGTTTTGCCGTCGGGACTGTAGGTACCGGCTTGTTTTGATGCCTCTTCCAGCATCTGAATATATCTAGTCATCAATTCCTTTTTCGGGCTATTTTTGTTCAATATGTTGAGTTCACCTTGCTGCATATCCAACACGCAATATTTGCTCGCCAACGCATAGTCGCCCTGTTTAAGGGCGTCGATGAACATTTGGAGCGTTTCCGCCGGGGTCTTCCCGCCATAGACATCTGCCATCTCCGCGGCGCGCTCGGCATTTAGAGAATATCCATATATACCGGCGAACGCGCCCAACCCAAAAATAATCGCTATAAAAGCGACTTTTAACTTCCGGCGGTTATCTTTCGGAGGGTCAGGATTAACCTGCCGGTCCAAAAGAGATTCATTTTCAATCACAATATTTAAATTTTAATTTATTTCAGAAAAGAGGGGAATGTGTATAAGTCCAAAAAAAGAAAGGCCGCCCTTTTGGGGCGGCGGGTGAGAAAGAAGGCGGGGTTAGTACGAACAGCGGATGAATACCCTGGTCGTCACGTCCGGGGTGAACAACAGGTTTTCGACGTAAATCCAGACACGGTTCGTAATCTTTTGGTTAACCTCCCGGGCGAACATGGAGGCCTTCTCCTGGGTCAGGCCTTCTGCCACGGAAAACCTAGCTTCCTCCCCGGGCTTGGCCGAGAGACACCAGGGCTCTACTCCGGCGAGGGTCTGGACTGTTTCCATTGTTATCTCCTTTCAAGATTAAGTACTGGCTGAAAGTTATCAGTTATCCACACCCTAGTCAATTTGTCACTCCTATTTTCCCCTAGCTACCGCTCAAACTCCCAGCGTGAGTTTTCGCTGGCGCTTTGCGCTCACTCTCTCGCCTACGGCGCTAACCCTGCCCGTTCGCGCAAAGAGCCTCGCGAGTGGAAAATACTCGTTCCGGGGGCATGCAAAATAAAAGACATTTATTCCAAGAATGGAGCATTGTCCGCCTCCGCGAAACCCTTGACTGTAGAATCCGGCAAAGCGTAAGATAATGCGGCAATGACAAGCGACAGCAAAAAACTTATTGAGAAGAAGGCCTACGAGGTTGCCTACGCGCTTTTCCGCGTATCCGGCAATCTTAGCCCGAACATATTAGGCAAATATATAGAGAACCACTGCCTATCCATGTTTGACTCCGCCATATACGGCAACCAATCGGCAGTCGCGACCGAATCCAAAATAATAGAGTATTACCTCCGCCTTGGAGGGGATACCGGGCTTATCAACCAGGAAAACGTTGCTGTATTAATTTCCGAACTCGGCAAGCTTTCCGTCATCATGTCCATGATGCCCTTGGCCGTCGGACCGGAGCCGATAGACCTCCATTTCCCCCGGGGCCTTCACCAGAGCGAACCCAAGCTCGCCGTAGACATCCAAAAAAAGGAAGTTCCGGCAGAAGTTATCAATAAGGCAATTGAGGCAATCGCCAATGACGAATCTGCCTCTTCGGCAGACAGGCTCGCCTCGCCGATAGGCGAGTCCGGCAACGAAGCGGAAGTCCAACCGGCCCCGCCTGACCGGCCGGCAGGAAAGCCGCAATTGAATAATATTGAAATGCGGCAATCTACCCGGCAATCGGCAATCGTTGATAAAATACGGCAATTCGGCAACCTGCCGGCCGGTCAGGCGGGTTGCCGAATGAAGGAATTGCAGGATGCCTTTCCGGCAGTCAGCGAAAGGACGCTTAGATATGATTTAGAAAAACTTGTAGAAAGGGGATTAATAGAGCGCGCTGGAACGGGCGGTCCGGCAACTTTCTACCGGGCAAAACCCTCCCAGCTACCGGCAAACATTTCGGTATCTGTATAGGGCAGGGAAAGCGGCAAAATGCCGGTTCGGGAAGCGGCAAAGTATAGCACCGAGCACTCAGCCATCAGCACATAGAAGGTATAATTTTCTGACTTTTCTATGTGCCAGGTGCTAACGGCTAAATGCTAATTTCGGCTGTGCATAACTCCCGTAACCTTTTACCTACCCCCACGTTATCTTAGGTAGCACGCTTGCCCCCACACCTATAGGGGAATGCGCCAAGGGCGCGAATTCAAAAGTTTTCCCCAATAGGTGCGGGGGTGAATTGACCAAATGCCGCAGGCGAGGTAAAATAAATCAAGTTAAAACCTGCGTCCATATCGTTCAGTGTGAGGCTGAACCAGTTACCCGCCAGGAGGTACTCAAGTACCCCCGGGTTAAGCCTCGCCCTGAAAGCGAGTTTTTTGATTTTTGGGGTGCGCGGACAGCTTGTCTGCCACCAACTATCCCGCTTTGCGGGATCCGCGATAAATATATGTTTTATTAAAGACATTATTTATCGGGACAAACTACTCACTTACTTGCCTCCCGGTTCTTTTTCTAGACATTAGAAATTAGAACTTGGAAATTTTCTTCGATATTGCATCCGCTCCTCTGATTGATTCTCCGTTTCGTAACCTCACATTACGAAAGGGTCAAGAAATCGGGGTTGGGGATTCCTGATTAAATTAGCCCTCACAA
>JAVHQZ010000032.1:0-12617 GCA_036171415.1 Minisyncoccota bacterium
CAACCCTACTGCCAATTGGTAATCAGCCCGAAGCTGGAAAAATTAATGTCGCATTTCCGGGCGCTTTTAAAAAAAAAATAAAAATGAAAAAAGACGAAGAGCTGCCGAAAGAGCTATATCACATCGCGCGGGAAAAAGGGACCGAGCCGGCGTTCACCGGAAAATATTGGAACGACCATTCCAAAGGAATGTATAAATGTGCCGTCTGCGGAGCGGAACTGTTTTCTTCGGATACCAAGTTCGATTCCGGCACCGGCTGGCCAAGTTTTACCGAGCCCACGAATCTCAAAAATATAATTCTCCGACCGGACGATTCCGGCGGGATGGAGCGCACGGAGGTAGTCTGCAAAAACTGCGGCGCGCACCTGGGACACCTTTTTGACGACGGACCGAAAGAAAAAGGCGGGAAAAGATTCTGTATAAATTCCGCTTGTCTCGAATTAGATAAGAAGGACTAATTTTACTTTGCCAGGTTGTCGATGATTTTCTGCTCCGATGTGCCGGCCTGGTTGGCCTTGTCGACTACTCCCTGGGCGCCCGGAAGCGCGTTAACCCCTTGTTGAATTGTCGTGGCCCTTTGGCCGGTTCCGAGAAAATTAAATTTAAAAAATAAAAAAACGAGGAGTCCTATGAGTGCAAAAGTTATAAGAATTTCGAGTAGAGCGAATCCCTTGCGCATAGTCTAATTATATAAAAGCAATGAAAAAGCCCCGCGGGAGTGCGGGGCTTGTCGTTTCAGATGTGCGGATGTTTTCCGTGCGGCAGGAAGGTGATGATTTCTTTTCTTATCCTGTCATATAGCACGCGCAGCTCCAGACCCTGCCAGGAAACCAAGAATTCTCTTACCCGGAGAGAATGATGCCTCAGGAGCTTGGAGCTGCCGTTGCGGCACTTGCCGACTATTTCTTGGAGTTGGGTGCGGTTCAGGTCCAGTCCATACCTTTCCTTGGCACGCATTTTCGCGTGGATTCGGAGAGACTGTTTTTTGTCCACGGCCGCATCAGCGCAAAATGAATTTTTGGATGGAAGGGAAGATGGATGGGCCGTTCATGTAAAACCAGGTGAGCCACGCAACAAAGAGAAACACGGCTCCGTAAAAAATTGCCTCGATGGCTAAGATGTGAGCCAACTCCTGTTTCCAATTCGGAATCGCGACGCAGAGGACAACGTCAACCGTCAGAATGCTTACGATGACAAGGAATTTGGTGGTGAAAAAACCTCCGGCGAGGCAGCCCAGAACCACAAAAAGAAACAGAGGGCTCATTTTTACTCCTTTCAATTGAACTGCCCAAATGTTAATGAGTCCGGCACTCCAAGTCAAATTTTATAAAAAAGCCGCTCATGGAGAGCGGCAGGAGACGGGAACTTATTTCGGCCTAGCGTCCGGAGAGCGGGGCGGAAGAGGTTGGGCTTTTTGCGGTTGGGGAGGCGGCGGAGTCGCCTGGTTCGGTTTCATGTCCCTAGGCTTCGGAAGTTCCGGCGGAGTGATTGCCTCCGTTCTCGCGGGTGGGCGGACGGGCGGATGAACGACATGCGACTGGTGCCAGCGATAGGGACGGTGGTAGTAGTTCGGCCACCAGTAGGTTCTCCAGTAGGAACCCGGGTAGAACCAGCCGCCGTAGAAGTAATAATCGGAGAACCGGTAGTCCGCCGGCCAGTACCTGATTGGGTAGTAGTGGTGCCGCCCGCAGAGCTGGCACTTGATGTCCACTCGGAATTCCTTGTCGCCGGGGCATTTCAGCACGACTGTTTCGTAGGACGCGCCGACTCTCGGGCAGACGAACTGGATGGTCAGCTTCTCCACTCCGGGAGTCGAGGGCGCGCAGGGTGTCGTGCTTGCGCAGCCCGAAATTCCGAAGACGAGAATTGCCAGGACGATGATGGCGAGAAACGCTGAGAACTTCTTCACAGGAGGACCCTCCTTCGGTCCTTTTTTTGGTCTCGAAATGAGCCAATTTAATGGTATCGCTTCAATGCGGGATAAGTAAAGTGAATAAAAAACCGGGCGCAATGCCCGGGTTTTTATTTGGTGGAGATGGGCGGAGTTGGACCGCCGTGTAAAGAAGAAGAACGCTAACCATCTACGAACATAGTCTGATTAGATCAGGCAGAAACGATTTCATTTTTTAACCAAAAGTCCGAAATCAAAAACTTTGGGCGAGCCTCCTTGTATAAGATTGGTATTAGCCTAAGAGACACAAGCTAGCCAATCCCGTTCGGTTCTACGCGTAAGCGAGAGCGCGAGACGGAGCTGCAACGTTGAAGTTGGCAGTTAGATTTTTGCGTGTTTTACGAGAACGCGCTCGGTTCGCCGATTAGCGGAATCCTCTTTATCGAAGCCCGTCATCCCCCTAAAACATTTGCTTCGCAAACGTTCGGGTCGCAGACCCTAAAGTAGCGAGAAAATGTTTGGGCCGAACACAGCAAAGCTGTGTTTTAGGCCATATTTAAAGAGCAGCTATATTGTACCATGTTTTAAGAATTTTGCAACTAAAGCTTTTTTAAATCTTGCGCCCCACAAGCTTTTCAGGAACTTTTCTCTATCCATTGCCTCTTTTCTGGTAGCGAAAGACTCTGAGTGAATTAGTATAAGTGGCCTTCGCAATTTTGTGGCAGAGACCAATCCCTTGTCGTGCAACGCCAATCTCTTGGCAAGATTCGCAGTTTGGCCAACATATAGTTTTTTATCGGTTCGGCTCAAAAGAACGTAAACCCAAAACATTGTTGTTAGTCTTCCAGCTGCCTTATCTTTTTCTGAATATCCCGCTTTTTAATAACTTCGCGTTTATCGGATTTTTTCCGGTGCCGGCCGAGCCCGAGTTCCAACTTCACCACTCCGTTTTTAAGATGAGCGGCGAGTGGGACCAGATAATTATTTGTTTCCAAGTATCCGGCCAAGCGGACGATTTGTTCTTTATGAAGCAGCAGTCTTCGCGCGCGCATTGGGTCATAGTCTGCGGGAGCGTTTTTCGGCTGGAAGGCGGGGATATTGGCACCCACGAGATATGCCTCGCCGCCGCGGACAATGACCTGGCTTCCCGGGAGTTCCATCCTGCCGGCTTTGACGGATTTTACTTCAAAACCAAAAAGTTCGATTCCGGCCTCGAAGGTTTCGGAAATTTCGTAATCAAACCTGGCCTTTCTGTTTTCTACTAAAACACTCATATATTTATATTAACATCAGAATCTGTCTCATAATATCTCCGCGACCGCGTTCCTGCGAGTTTGTTCATTTTGGCAAGGCACGAGGAGGCGATAGTAGTCGGAGACTACAGCGCCGACAAGTAACGACGCCAAGGGAATAAACCCGCGGAACCCAAAGGGATAGGGCCAATTTGCGGAAAAACTTCGTTGCTTCTCCTCGGAGTGGTCAACTTAACCACACCTTCGTCGTCACTCCTTGTTTTTCCGCAAATTTGCCGCTATCGCGGCCGGAATATATTATGAGGCAGGTTCTTTATTTTTGTTGTATTCTAAGGACAGATGCTTAAGAAAAAGCCCCGACACGGATGTCGGGGCGGGCCAATGCTTTGATGGACGGGCAGTAATGGGAGATAAAGAGCTAACTCATGTGGACCTTGGCTTGTGAGGATTTTGGGGCAAGGTTTTGCGGCGGGACCCGTCCGACAGTCGATTGGCTGACTGTTGGGGCTAATTATATGGAATAAATCGAATTTGTCAACGGAAAATGAATCCCGTAGTAGAATTATGACCATTTTATTTATATCTGCGACGGGTGGCGAACAGTGATATGCGTAAGAGTGGGCAGGAAATTAACATTTGCTATATAAAAAAGGAAAACACTAAGTCACAATTTCACTACGGGATGAAAAAAGAAATAGAAAAGTTAATAAAAAAAGCGCTGGGCAAAGACTTTAATATAGAGGTCGGGATTCCGGCGCATGCCAACTTCGGGCATTATTCCACCAACATCGCGATGCGCCTGGCCGCCGAGGAGGGCAAGCCGCCTCTTTTGGTCGCGAAAGATTTGGCGGAGAAAATAAATTTTGAAGCCCCGAAAGGGATGTTTTCCAAAATAGAAGCCGCTCCGCCGGGATTCGTAAACTTCTGGCTCTCCGGAGAATTTTTGCAGAAGGAGCTAAAAAATATTTATAAAAATAAAAAGAGTTACGGGGAGGGTCGCTTGGGCCGGGGCAAAAAAGTAATCGTAGAATATTCCCAGCCGAATATCGCGAAGCGCATGCATGTCGGGCATTTTCGCACGACCATTATCGGCGACGCGCTCGCGAACATTTTCGAAGAGTTGGGCTACAAAGTCATCCGCTGGAATTATCTGGGTGACTGGGGAACGCAATTCGGCAAACTTATCTCCGCCTACAAGTGGTGGGGCGACAGGGAGGCCGTCAAAAAAGATCCGATAAATACCCTCCAAGCTCTTTACGTGCGCTTCCACGATGAGATGAAAACCAGGCCGGAGCTCGAAAACGAAGGCCGGGAGGAATTCCGGAAGCTGGAGGGCGGAGATCCGGAGAACCGGAAGCTCTGGGAATGGTTTAGAAAGGAGTCTCTCAAAGAATTCGAAAAAATTTACAAACTTTTGGGAGTTAAATTCGACATATATATAGGGGAGAGTTTTTTTGAGAAATATATGGGTCCGCTCATCGCCGAATTGGAAGAAAAAGGCCTGGCCAAGAAGAGCGAGGGCGGGAAAATCATTCCGCTTGAGAAATTCAACCTTCCGCCGGCGCTCATAGAGAAGTCCGACGGGGCGAGCCTCTACTTAACCCGGGATATCGCGAACCTCCGCTACAGATTAAAGAAATACAGGCCGGTCGAAATACTCTACGTAGTCGGGAACGAACAGGCCCTGCACTTCGAGCAGCTCTTTGCCGCGGCCGAGCTCTTGGGGCTCACCTCCGCGAAGCTTACCCACGTCAAGTACGGCCTGGTGTTGGGCGAAGAAGGTAAAAAACTGGCCACCCGCGAGGGCAGAACGGTCTTTTTGGAGGATGTTTTAGGAAAAGCGACCGAATTGGCGCAAAAAATAGTGGAAAAAAAGAATTCCGATTTGTCGGAGAAAAAGAAAAAAGAAATCGCGAGAGTGGTGGGCCTCGGAGCGCTAAAATATAACGACCTAAAAGAGCACAGACACACCGACATAGTTTTTGACTGGGAGAAAATGTTGTCTCTCTCCGGCCAAAGCGGTCCGTACCTTCAATATACCTATGCCAGGCTCTCGAGCATCCTTCGAAAATCCGGCCGCATCGGAAGCTTTGACCTAAAACACCTTTCTTCCGAGAGCGAAATAACTATTCAGAAAAAACTTTTGGATTTTCCGGAGGAAATAGAAAAATCCGCCGAACAGTTTACCACCAACAACCTCGCCCTCTATTTGTATGAACTCGCTAACGCCGTAAACAGATTTTACGAGCTAACTCCGATATTGAAAGACGAGGATAAAAGCCGACGGAACGCCAGGCTTGTTCTCATAGACTCCGCTAGGAATGTCTTGAAAAAAGGACTAGGACTTTTAGGCGTTGAAGCTCCGGAAGAAATATAAAAACCGCAGTCTCCATTTTGCTTAATAACATATATGTTATTAACGGCTTTCCCGCGGGAGGCTGAGTTCAGGTTGTGCGTGTGGTGGGATTTGACGAGCCGTCCCTTGCTCGAGTAATCTCTAAGCAGCTGCCTCAAGGACTTTAAAAGGAGTGGAAAAATGTCCCACTCGGTAGTTGTTTTCTCCGGCGAACCCAAGTTCGTCAACCAGTCATTTTTCTTGGATGCCGTCGCCAAAAAGGAAGAAGAGGACGACGGCGCTATCATCGTCCATCTCCGCCCCGGCTGTTGCGTTCAGAAAACTGACGAAGGCTATGCCATCTACGTTTGTACCGGCGGAATCCACGGCAAGCCAATCATGGTCATCTCGCCGGACACGGTTTTGCGGCTCGAAGGCAACCACGAGTGCGAGTGCCACGACGAACTATCAATTATGGAATTACCGATTATGTGAATCCTGTGCCCCGCTATGAAGCGGGGCCTTTTCTTTCTCCCTCATTGCGGATAAACCCCGATTTTTATATGATAAAAACACTTTTATGCTTGACCCAAAAGAAGAATTTCGGCTTCCGGACGCGGAGAAAAAAGTTCTGGAGCATTGGAAAACCAATAAAATTTTCGAGAAGAGCCTGGCGAAACGGAAGGGTAAAAAAACCTTTGTTTTTTATGAAGGCCCGCCGACCGCCAACGGCCGCCCCGGCATTCACCATGTTCTGGCAAGAGCCTTTAAAGATATTATTTTGCGCTATAAAACGATGCGCGGATTTTATGTGCCCCGCAAAGCCGGTTGGGACACGCACGGGCTTCCTGTCGAGGTGGGCGTGGAAAAGGAGCTCGGGCTCAAAACCAAGCGGGATCTCGAAAAATTCGGCATAGATTTATTCAACCAGAAAGCCAAAGAATCGGTTTGGAAATTTAAGGACGAGTGGGAGAGATTGACCGACAGGATGGGCTACTGGTTGGACATGGAATACCCCTACATCACTTACGAAAATAATTATGTAGAAAGCTTGTGGTGGGTTTTTAAAACAATCGCCGAGCGCGGATTTTTGAAAGAAAGCCGGAGAATTGTGCCTTATTGTCCGCGCTGCCACACCGCTCTTTCAAGCCACGAGCTGGCCCAGCCCGGCGTCTATAAAAAAGTTCCCGACCCGTCGGTTTATATCCGATTTCGGATAAAGCGTCCGGAGAAAAAGAATAACGGACGCGAATATTTACTGGTCTGGACCACAACGCCCTGGACCTTGCCCTCCAACATGTTCATCGCCGCCGATCCGCGCATAACTTACACCAAGTTCAAAGTCGGAAGCGATTTTTACTGGTCCTACGGAGCTCCGCCCAACCCGATGTTCGGATACGCGCACGAAAAAGCGCCGGAAATAGAAGCGGTGGAAAAGATTTCGGGGAGCAAGCTCATCGGCTTGAGTTACGAGCCTGTTTTTAATGTGCCCCACCCGAAGAAAGCGGAAATTTATAAAGTCCTTCCGGCTGATTTTATTTCTACCGAGGACGGTACCGGTTTCGTGCACATAGCCCCGGCTTTCGGCGAAGACGACTTTAAGTTGGTTCACGAACTGTATCCGGGCCTGGAACCGATTTTAACCATCAACGACGAGGCCAAAGTTACCGAGGGACTTCCGGGGGCAGGAAAGTTTGTGAAAGAGGCGGACGCGGATTTATCCCGGGACCTGGAGAAGCGGGGATATTTGTACGCCGAAGGAAAAATAGAACACGAATATCCGTTTTGCTGGAGGTGTGGAACGCCGATAATTTATTTTGCCCGGTTGGCCTGGTTCTTTGAGATGAGCCGTTTGCGCAAGGAGCTCCTCGCGAGAAATTCCAAAATAAACTGGGTACCGCCGCACCTCAAGGAAGGCCGTTTCGGCGAGTGGCTTCGGGACGCCAAAGACTGGGCGATTTCGAGAGAAAGATACTGGGGGACGCCACTGCCCATTTGGCGCTGCCCGGACTGCAAAGAAATAAAAGTGGCGGGGAGCTTAGAGGAGCTTAAGGCCCACGATTATTTTAAGAATGAGTTTTATTTGGTCCGCCACACCGAAGCAGACCACATAGTTTCAGAAAGGATTGCCTCGGGTCCTGAAACCGGCAACCACATCTCCCATCTGACCGCTAAAGGTAAAATAGCCGGAGCGAAAGATGCCAAAGAACTAAAAAGAAAAAATATAGATGTAATTTACGCTTCGCCCTACGCGCGAACCAAGGAGCTCGCGGAAATTATTAAAAAAGAAACTGGCGCGAAAATATTTTTTGATGACCGACTCAAAGAGCTGAATACCGGGCCGTTTAACTGGCAAAAAGTAGAGGACTACCGGAGATTTTTCAAAAATCCGATGGAGCGCTACGTAAAAGCCCCTCCGGGCGCGGAAACTTTAACCGATGTGCGCCGCCGGGTGATTTCTTTCGCAAAGGAGATTAACCGTAAATACCGGGGCAAGAAAATAGTTGTGGTCGGGCACGGGGACCCGCTCTGGATGCTTGAAGGAATGCTTGCCGGCAAATCCAAGGAAGAGGCTCTTAAATATCCGTATATAAAAATAGGCGCGATAAGAAAAACTTCGGTTCCGAATGCGCCGATGAACGACGAAGGAGAAATAGATGTTCACCGTCCCTATGTGGACCGGGTTTATTTGAGCTGCACAAAATGCGACGGAAAAATGGAGAGAGTAAAAGAAGTGGCAGACGCCTGGTTCGATTCCGGCTCGATGCCGTTTGCCCAAAGCCACTTCCCGTTTGATCAGATGGGAAAGAGGGGCATACCGAACGATGCGAGCGCGAAGCTTATAAATAAAATAGCTTATCCGGCTGACTATATCTGTGAAGCCGTGGACCAAACCCGGGGTTGGTTCTATACCTTGCTTGCCGTAGCGACCCTCTTGGGCTACGAAGAACCCTATAAAAATGTTGTCTGCCTGGGGCTGATTCACGACAAAAAAGGACAAAAAATGAGCAAGCACGTTGGGAATGTTGTGGACCCCTGGATGGTCATAGATAAATACGGAGTAGACGCAATACGGTGGTATTTCTATACCGCTAATCCGCCGGGAGAGCCTAAAAATTTCGATGAACTGGAAATCTTAAAGAGCTACCGCAAATTCCATATGTTGGCCTACAATTCTTTTGTGTTTTTCCGCACCTACGGGAAAAAACCCGCGGGGAAGGCCTCGGTTTCAACGAATATATTGGACCGCTGGATAAGCGCGCGCCTCACGGAAACAAAAACGAAAGTTTCCGGACTTTTGGACGCCTACGATGTCCGCGAGGCGGCTTTGGCTATTGAAGGATTTACCGACGACCTCTCCCGCTGGTACATTCGCCGCTCCAGGCGAAGATTCCAGAAGCCGGATAGCAAAAAAGATTTTGGCGACGCTTCGGCGACCCTCTATGGCGCGCTCGTTGATCTCACAAAACTTACGGCTCCGTTTATGCCGTTTTTCTCCGAGGTTTTGTACTCTGAGCTTGCCGCCAAGGGCAAAGGAGACTCGGTGCATTTAGCTGATTTTCCGAAACCGGCCGCGAAATTCGACAAGCCTCTTATAGAAAAAATGAAGGAAGTCCGGAGAGTTTCGAGCCTCGGTCTCGCGGCCCGCTCCTCGGCCGGAATAAAAGTGCGCCAGCCGCTCCAAGCGCTTTATATCCCGGAAGCATCTCTCGCGCTCATGAATGACAAGCAATTGCTTTCCATCTTAAAGAACGAAGTTAACGTAAAAGAAATTTTAACCAAAAAGGGTATCCAGGATATTGAACTGGATACGAATATAACTCCGGCGCTCAAGGAAGAGGGTTTGGTGCGCGACCTGGTCCGGGCGGTACAGGAACTTAGGCAGGCAGCCAATCTTTCGCCGAAAAATAAAATAGTTTTGTTCTTGGAATTGCCGAAAGAAATTGCGTCCACGGTTTTAAAAAATGAGGAATTTATAAAAAAAGAAATCGGCGCGGAAGAACTGAACTACAAGAAAACAGATAAATTTGAAGCGGAGATTGCGACCGAGCTGGGCGGCGCGAAAATTTGGCTGGCGCTCAAAGAGGCATAGACCAAAAAGTCCCGCTGTGCGCGGGGCTTTTTCTTTCCTTTTACTCGGCGAGGCCGATGCGTTTTTTGACCGCTAAAAGTTTTTTCTCGGCGATTTTTCCAGCTTTGGCGTTGCCGGATTTAAGCGCCGATTTTATAAGAGCCGGCTTTTTAAGCAGAGCCTTTTTACGCAGGCGAAACGGTTCGAAATAATCGGAAATCAAATTGGCGAGACCGAGCTTGAACTCGGAATAGTTCATATTCTGGAATTTCTTTTCCAAGTCCGGGATAAGGTCGTCGCCCAGCGCCGCGTAGATGCGCAAGAGGTTAGAAATAGCCGGTTTGGCTTGAGCGTCATAGCGGATTACCGATTCGGAGTCGGTTACCGCGCGCTTAACTTTATCTTTAATCACCTCCGGAGAGTCATCCAAAAAGAGGCATCCGGCGGGGGAAGTTTTGGACATCTTCTTCGCGGGGCTATCCAAGCTCATTACCCTGGGCAATTCGGTCAAAAGCGGTTGTGGCTCCATAAATGTTTTTCCGAAGCGGGAATTGAATTTACGCGCCAGGGTTCGGGCAAGTTCCAGGTGCTGGAGCTGGTCGTCGCCGACGGGTACGAATTTGGTGTCATAAAGAAATACATCCGCAGCCATAAGAACCGGGTAATCAAAAAGCCCGACACTGGCTGTTTCTTGCTCGCCACCCTTATCTTTAAATTGAGTCATTCTGCGCAATTCTCCCATAGGTGTAATCGTATTCAATATCCAGGCCAGCTCGGAGTGCGCCGGGACGGAAGACTGCAAAAAGATAGTGGATTTTTTCGGGTCCAAGCCTGCGGCCAGATAATCCGTCGCGAGTTCGGTAATCTGTCTTGCTTTTTCTTTGGGCGTGTATTCCTCGGTCAGGGAATGCAGGTCGGCGATAAAAAAGAAGCACTGGTATTTGCCGGAGTTCTGAAGAGCTACAAAGTTTTTAAGCGCACCCAAATAATTGCCGAGGTGTAGCCGCCCAGAAGGTTTGATGCCGGAAATAAAAATTGGCTTTGCCATAGAATTTAGAATGTAGAAAGTAGAATATAGAATAGTACAAAAAGAAAAAAGAGGCTGTTTAACCTCCTAATTCTACTACATTCTACATTCTAGATGCTATATTCTGTGTTTTTATATTTCTATGGTTACCGGAAGTATCATGGGTCGCCTCTTGGTCTTCGTATACAAGAACTGGCCGACCTGGTCGCGCAAAAGCGTTTTTAGGTAGTCGGTTTCTACGTCATGCCTGGCTGGCAGGCGGGTTATTACCGCGCGTACTTTCTTCCGGATTTCTTCCAAAATTGCTTGGTTGTCCTTGAGGAAAATAAAACCGCGGGAGATTATATCCGGATTCTTAAGGACCCGGCCGGTATGCCGGTCGAGCGTCACAATTATAACAACCATGCCTTCTTTGGCGAGACTCAAACGGTCCCGCAAAACCACTTCTTCCACATCGCCGATGCCCAGGCCGTCTACCATGACGTATGTGACCGGAACTTTTTCTTCGGTGATAGTGAATTTTGTCGGGGTTATTTCCGCAACTTCGCCATTGTCCATCATAATGACCTGGTTTTTTTCCATACCCGCCTTCTGGGCGATTTTTATGATTGCCTTGCGCTTGAAATAGTAGCCGTGAATAGGCACGACGAATTTAGGCTTAATGATTTTAAGTATCAACTCGATATCGTCGGCGTGCGCGTGGCCGGAGGCATGAATATCCAAAAGTTTGGAGTTATAAAGCTCATCCACTTGTCTCGCGATATTGTCCTGCAGGAACTGAACAGAGCGTTCGTTTCCCGGAACAACCGAAGAAGAGAAAATTATAGTATCGGCCGGCTTTAACTGCAACACTCGGTGTTCTCCGTTCGCGATTTTCATCAACCCGGAATTGGTTTCTCCTTGCGTGCCGGTTGTGAGGATAAGAATTTTTTCATCCCGATGTCTGCTCGCTTCCTCGAGGGGAATCATCTGTTCTTTTATATCTTTGAAATAGCCGAGCTGTTTAGCTATGTCCAAATTGGTTTTCATAGAGCGGCCATTTACGGCAACTTTTCGTCCGAGCTTTCCCGCGATTTTTATTATTTCCAAAAGGCGGTCAACCAGAGAAGCGAAAGTGGCCACGATGACCCGCCCCCCCGCGTTTTTCAAAAGTTTTTCCAGCTCCGACTCAACTACCCGCTCCGAAGCGGAGAAGCCCGGGAAGTCGGCGTTAGTGGAATCCATAAAAATACTGTGGATGCCCTCTTTGGCCAAACGGTGGAAAATTTCCAAATTTGTCGGCTTGCCTTCGCGGTCGATATCCAAACGGAAGTCGCCGAAGTTAACCATCTTGCCGGCGGGGGTGTGGAGAATGAAACCCAGGGCTTCGGGGATGGTGTGGCCGACGGCGAAAAATTCCGCGACCAGATGTTCTGAAACCGGAATCTTGGAACCGTCTTTTACGGTTATGAAATGCAGTTTCGGGGCGCTCGTAAATTCCTCGTGGCGCTTTTCCACCATGGCCTTGGTGAAATTCGAAGTGAGAATCGGCGGGTTGCCGAGTTTCTCTATGAGGTAGTGGATGGCGGCGATGTGGTCGTAGTGGCCGTGGGTAAGGATTATCGCCTTGATGTCGTGTTTGCGGTGTTCGAGTGAGGCGACGTTCGGGATGATGTAGTCGATGCCCGGAGTGGCCTCTTCCGGAAACTGAATCCCCACGTCGACTATGACGATTTCATTTCCGTATTCGAAATACGAGCAGTTCCGGCCGATTTCT
Organism: Minisyncoccota bacterium; assembly: GCA_036171415.1. Classification (GTDB taxonomy): domain Bacteria; phylum Patescibacteriota; class Minisyncoccia; order UBA6257; family 2-01-FULL-56-20; genus LiPW-15. The sequence goes on from JAVHQZ010000032.1 coordinate 12,335, forward strand.
TCAAGACCGCCAAGCGGAATGAAGTGAAGTTGATTCTCTCGTCTCGGCTCAACGGGTTTCTGGGGATGCGGCGCGATTGTGTGAGGCCGAGAGCCCCGGGCAAAACGCGGAGCGCCCTGGTGCGGGCGAGCGGATCGTGGTCCGCGGCTGCGTGCGTGATTTTCTGGTGTCATATTGTTTGTATTAATTTATTTGTTTTTTTGTTTATTTTATTAATTTGTGTGCCGAGGAGGAGATTTGAACTCCTATGGCCTTGCGGCCGCTGACTCCTGAAGCCAGTGCG
>JAVHQZ010000032.1:12717-18218 GCA_036171415.1 Minisyncoccota bacterium
TTGAACTCCTATGGCCTTGCGGCCGCTGACTCCTGAAGCCAGTGCGTCTGCCAGTTTCGCCACCTCGGCTTTTTTGTTAATTGTATCTAATTGGGTTCCGCGCGCCTGCCTGCCGGCAGGCAGGTCTGCCAGTTTCGCCAGGAGGGCATTGTCTCCGAGAGTGGAATTCCTATTTTTTTAGGAAACACAAAAGACGGAAGGGGAAAGAGCTCTTTCTTTCTAGATAGATGGACACGGGAGGAGTCGAAGTTGTTTATATATTAGCTTCTTTGTCGGGGAAAGTCAAACTTTATAAATACCAACTATCCACTACTCGCTACAAACCAATTACTATTTAAAGTTTCTGGCAACCTTTACGTACCAGGCGGGCGCCTGAAGGAGCCGGTCGGAAAAGTCGTTCAGGAAGCCGGCAGTTACGCCGTTTACGTCGCGGCTCGATACAAACAGAGAATATGGAGAGTACAGGAAAGCGGCGGGGCGGGCGGAACTTATGGAGCCGGCCAGGGTTTCGAGTTGCGAAGCCCTCGAGGTGTCGTCTTGGTTCTGACGGATGGATTCCAAAAGTTTATCCGTGCCCTTGTCGCCATAAAGGGAGAGATTCAGGCCCGGATAGTATTTTTCCGAGGAGCGCCAAAAGGCGGAAAGATCCTGGCCACTCAGGAGATTCCCGTAAATTATCGCCTGGTAATCCCTGTTTTTAATCGGACCGGAAAGAATATCCTGCGGTGAGAGAACATTGAGCGATACCGAGGCGCCGAGTTTGGTCCACTGATCTTTCAGATAATTGGCTGCCGAGACCACGGAAGAAATATTCGGAACGGTAAGCGTAAACTGCAATTCAATTTTTGTTTTTTTGTTGTCTTTCTCGAGCATTCCCTGGTCGCCCATTTTCCATCCGGCATCGGAAAGGACTTGAGAGGCGCCGCCGGGATCAAAAGATTCTTCGGTCCGGTTAATTCCCGGCAGGTCTAGCGGCAACGGGTCGTGCGCGGGTTTTCCATACCCCGAAATTACTTTAGAAACCAAATCATTGCGGTCGATGGCCAAGGAGAGCGCGTTTCTGACGGCATCGTCCGCTAAGGCCGGGTTTTGGTTTTGATTCCAGAAGACCGCGTAGTAAACCGGCAAAGAATATTCGGCCAGGTCGTAGGTGCGACGGATGTCGGAGAGACTCTGAGGTTCAAGGCCAGCAACCGCGTCAACTTGGCCGGAATTAAAACCTTTTATAAGGTCTTCGGGTTTGGTGAAAAAAATAAAACTGAAGTTTTCGATATAGGGTTTGTTTCCGGCGTATTTATCGTTCGACACCAAGCGATAGGCGGAGATAAAACCGTCGGCGCGTTTTTCATAAGAATCAAAAACATAGGGGCCGGAGCCGACCGGACGTAAATTGTAGTCGGAAAGTTTCCAGTTGGCCGGGGGAGTATCCGCGAAAAGATGCTTGGGTATCGCGTAAAGGTCGTTTAGATACTGGCGGAAGAACGCGTTCGGTGTGGCGAGGTCGAATTGGACTTCCAGTTCGCTTACGCGGCTTACGGAAACGCCCTGCCAGTTAACAAGGTAAGGACTCCCGGTCTGGGGGTCCTGCAGTTCCTGCAGGGTAAAAACTACATCGTCGCTCGTAAGTTTTTCTCCGTCGGACCAAAAAAGATTTTCTTTGAGGCGGACATGATAAACCTTGCCGTTTTTTTCCGCTTCGATTTTGTCCGCGAGCGTCGGCAGATTCGCGAAGGTCAGGCGCACCAAGTCCCTATCCGCTTCATTACCGGCCAGGATCGGGTTAACGTAGGTCGGTTGGCCGACTAAGCCTTCGGCGTACTCGCCGCCGCGGGCGGGGGAGACAACGGTAATGCTTATAAAAAGTATCCAGACAAGAATAAAACCGGAAATAACGGCCGCGAGCGCGGACACGTAAAAAGTCCGGCGCTCTTTAATAGAAAATGACGCAAAAATTTTTTTGAGCCAAGTCATTTACTTAAGTTTACCCCCACACCAAACAAAGAACGTGTTGGTTTGAAGATTTTATTGAGTCAGGTTTATACGAAATTAGCATTTTTATTTTACACCCGACCCGCGCCAAGCAAAAGAAAATAATTCTTTGTTCTGGTGTGGGGGTTTATCTGCGCAGAAGCTGCCAAACCGAAAGCGCTACAAAAAGGATAGCCAACACGATTGTGGAGCCGAAGAAAAATCTTTCGAGGCCGCGGCGGGCCTGGTAAAAGCCGCCGGATTCGCCGCCGAAAAGGCTGGACATGCCCGCGGAACGCTGCTGGAGAAGTATGAGCGCGACCAGGGCCACGGTAACTATTATGTAAATTATGGATATCATGTGAATTTAAATCTTAATTTCTAATAACTAATTTCTAATGAAGTCTAATCTCTAATTTTTGACATTTGAAATTGGAAATTAGATATTTTCTTCCTAATCCTTTTCTGCGTAGTGTAGTAGGAAGTTCAGGACGCTGATAAACAAGGACGCTTCGAAGAGCGGAACCAATCCGTTGATGGAGAGATTCTGGGTCATCATAAATTTCTGAGCGACAAAGTCAAGCAAATAAAGCATTATCGCGTTCACGACGATGAGGCCGAGGCCGAGGGTCAGAACCAGAAACGGCCCGAGAATCATTTTTACAATCGGGCGCAGTATCAAATATAAAGCGGTGAAAATAGCGGCCAGTATCAAAAGCTCCTGGAGGCTGGCGGTAATGTGAAAGCCGGGAATGAACGTTGAAGCGGCCAAAAGACCGAGGGCGTTCACCACTACGGCGATAATTATGCGGGCAATGAGTCTCATCCCGTTAGAAGCAGATCGCGATCAGGCGATTTGCAAAATTAATTGATTTGCTTAAGCGACTGTCCATTATTGGTAAAAGGTGCATATGATTTGGTTGAATCGCGCCTGCCTGCCGGCGGGCAGGGCTTCTAACGGGACTCATTACTTTCTGATTATAGCACAGGAGGGAAGTTGTCCTTTGCGCCTACTAGGGTATATTTAAAACAGTAAAGAGAGTGAACGGAGGCTGGCATGAGGAGACGAATTGCAACCCCCTTGGCCATATTCGGAGTTTCCTTGACTTTCGCCGCAGCCCTTGCCCCCGGACCCGTGGACACAAAGTTTTCCGTAGGAGCGACCGGCCTAATCCTGTACGTCCTCGCCCTTTTTCTGACCGACGAAAAATAAAATCTCCGCCCTGTCCGGGCGGATTTTTTTACCCCGCACCAGAACAAAGGGCACCGCTTTATTCGGTTGACTCAGAAAATATTGCGGAAAATTTAGCTGGTAAATAATTTTTAGTTTGTCGGTAAACGCGGCAAAAATAAAAAACCAACCCTTTGTTTCGGTGTCGGGGTTTAGAGCAAATCTCCAAGCAAACTTCTCCCGTTCATGCCCGGGGGTTTAGGCAACCCCATGACTTCCAAAATCGTCGGAGCAATATCCGAAATTATGCCGATTGGCTGGGTGGCGATGGATTGCCAATTTATAAACTTTTTTCCTTTAAATTCTTTGGCGACCAGATAAAAAGGCACGGGACTCGGGTCGTGTTGGGTTTCCGTTTTGCCGGTCATCGGATTTATGAGTTCCTCCACGTTGCCGTGGTCGGAACTAATCATCAACACCGCGTCGGTTGAAAGAACCGATTGAATAACGCGCCCGATTTCTTTGTCCACAATTCTGACCGCTTCGCAGGAAGCGTTGTAATTTCCGCTATGGGCGATAGTGTCGCCGTTCGCGTAATTTACCAAAATAAAATTGAAGGCGCGGTTTTCTATCGCTTGGAGCAACCGGTCGGTAATAAGTGAGGCCATCATTTGCGGGTGTTCGTCGGGATGCGGGATGGGCTCGGAGGGGACAAGTACGCGGTATTCGCCTTCAAGCGGCGGTTCGATAAAGCTATTAAAGAAATAGGTGACGTGGGCGTATTTATAGGATTCAGCGAGGCGCAGCTGGGTCATCTTGGCGTCGCTTATAACTTTGCCCAGCGGGTCTTTTATAACTTCCGGCGGGAAAGCTACCGGGCATTTAAATTTATCCATATAGTGGGTCATGGTCGCGACAAACAAATTTTGGAACGGCTGAACCTTAAAGCTGTCAAAGCCCTTGGTTATAAACGCGTCCGCAATCTGCCGAACGGAGTCTTCCCGGTAATTGAAAAAGAAAAGTGCGTCGTTATCTTTGATTCCGCCGCCTGGGAGTATCCGGACAGGCGGCAAAAATTCTTCATCCAACCCCTTGGCATAATTTGCCGCGATAATTTCGGAGAGCTTGCCACCCGCCTCTACTCCGGCGGTTCCGGTCATGCACCCGTAGGCCTGTTCGGTCAGACGCCAGTTTCCTTCCCGGTCCATCGCGTAATATCGTCCTATTAAGGAAGCAACTTTGTCCGCGGGCAATTCCGCCAAGAATTTTTCCACGGTCTTCGGGGGAGAATCTTTTCCGTCCGCGAAAAGCTGAAGGCGCACATTCGGCACGCCTTCTTTTTCCGCGAATTTCAAAAGCGCCTTCACGTGGTCGAGCGAGGCGTGCACATTTCCCTTGGTAAGAAGTCCCGCCAGGTGAAGGGTGGAATTATTTTTCTTGGCATGGTCGCAGGCGGCTTTGATGGCGGGATTCGCGAAAAAAGTTCCGTCCTGGATGCTCATCGTGATGCGAGGGAAATATTGATAAATAACCCGGCCGGCGCCGATGGTCAGGTGGCCCACTTCGCTGTTGCCGACTTCGCCCCAGGGGAGGCCGACGGAAATACCCGAAGCCTGGAGGCTCGTGGCCGGATAGTTGTCTTCCAGAAATTTAAGGTTCGGGGGCTTCACGACATAAATCGGATTCGATTCGTCGTTGTGGCCGATGCCCCACCCGTCCAAAATTATAAGTATTACGGTTCGCGCCATTAATTTGATTATAGCGGGGACGAGGTGCGGTGAGTAGTGCGTGGTTTGTAGTTTGTAGTCTTTTATTTCTCCATTCTGCACCTGTTCATTGGCGCGCAGTCTCGATTAGGACGGTGCCTTTTTGGAGAGTAATTTATTGCTACTCACAACTCACTACCAACTACTCACTGTCTAAAACTGCCTTCCTCCGATTGACGTTTCGGGCTTCCCGGCGTATACTAAAGCTCAGAAAAAGTCATCAACCCTGCCTGCCGGCAGGCAGGTCTTCGCGCAAAAAAGTGAAGAATTTAATAAAAAAACAACATGTCCACATCAATATTCCTCTTCGGAGGGCTGGTTTTAGGTTTAGGAATTGGGTACTTCGTACGTCAGGCTTGGGCCGCTAAACAACTAGGGAGCCTAGAGCAGGAATTAAAACAGAAGAGCATTGAGGCCGAAAACAAGGCCAAGGAAATTTTGGTTGAGGCGAAAGAGAAAGCCGCCAATATTTCGGAAGAGTCGCGCAAAGATGAGCAAGAAAGAAAAAAGGAAATCTTGAGCCTGGAGTCCCGGATTCACGAGCGCGAGGCTTCCCTTGAAAAGAAACTAACTACCCTGGAAGAAGAGTCCACCCG
>JAVHQZ010000033.1:0-3791 GCA_036171415.1 Minisyncoccota bacterium
CGGAGCAAAATTTTGCCTCCTTCGGTTGCGACCACGGAAGAAATATTGAAAAAATTCCCGATTGATTTAAAAGAATCGGTTGTGGCGGTGGTGGGCGCGGGGCGTCTTATCGGTAAGCCCGTTGCCGTGTGGGCTATGGGAAAAGCGAAAGAAATAATTATTTTGGACAAAGGCAGCAACTACTCATTATTAAAAAAAGCGGACATTGTAATTTTAGGCACCGGGGCGCCCGCGCTTATAAAAGGAGAAATGCTTAAAGACGGAGCTTCGATAATTGACTTCGGTTATTCCAGAAATGCAGAAGGGAAAATAATTGGCGATTTTGATTGTTCGTCTTTACTACAACCTAAAAACTCTAACCTACAACCTGTTTTCTATACGCCGACTCCCGGCGGCACCGGGCCAATATTGGTCGCGAAAATTTTAGAGAATTTTTATAAACTCAACTCTTAGTGTGCGCGCTCTCAAAGGGATCTCACGCGGTCGCTAACACTCCCTTCTCACAACCCTCGGTTTTGAGTAATTTCCTACACTGGGAACCGGTCGCGGTTCCCCGACCACCCCCGCTGTTCGACCCCCGTAGTAAATAAAAATACCCGCGCAAGGCGAGTATTTTTATTTAGTGCGCGCTCGAGGGATCGAACCCCGGACCCACTCCGTGTAAAGGAGTTGCTCTACCACTGAGCTAAGCGCGCGTCGGGCTGCCGAGAATCGAACTCGGTCTATCTGCTCCCAAAGCAGACGTACTACCGGTATACTACAGCCCGAAGTGAGAAGAAAATGATTATACCTCATAATCATTTTCTTGGAACGCTCGGGATGCAAGCTTCGCTTACAGCCCGTTGGTGCCCTTTAAATTATCGCATTTTTGCTTTATTATCAAACCGTAATTTGCCCTCGTAGCTTAATGGATAAAGCAGGACTCTTCTAAGGTCTTGATGGGGGTTCGATTCCCTCCGGGGGCACACAAATACGAAAAGAGCCGCGTCAGCGGTTCTTTTCGTATTTACCTTCTTGCGGGGAATCGAACGCCGAAGCAAGAATTTTTAGCAGAAAATTCTTGTGAGGCGGTGCCCAGAGCGCGGACGAACGGCGGTGAGCGCGAGACTCACGGGCGATTCCCTCCGGGGGCACCCTAAAACAAAAATACCCGAAAGGGTTGTTTTTGTTCGGGTCCAAAGGTGACAATTGATTTTTAACCTAGCCGATGCTCTAATTGGTTTAGCTTTTTAAGTTTGTCCGAAAGGAGTTTTATGGCATCTTCGCGCAAGCGAGGCCGGATAGGCGTAGTTGCCGCGGCCGGAGGATTTCGCGGTATTTCAACCGTCGGGTTTTTGGAAGAAATGTTTTCCCAGGGGCTAAACGATGACCTCAACTACTACTATGGGGTTTCTGTTTCGTCCCTAATCGGCGCGGCGCTTGCCGAAGCCAAGGACGCGAGCGAGCTGCCGAAGGCGCTCGCCGGGGTGCGCGCGCGGTTCGAAAACATTGAAAGGAAAGGACCCGGACAAGTCTTCAACTTCGGGGTCGGGACTTTTTTCCATAGCCTGAGCCCCAAAAGCGAGGGACTTCTTCCCACGGAAAACATTAAGGCGCTTTTCCGGGGAATAAATCCCAAGAAATGTGTTTCTTCCCCGCTCCTGTTTGAGTTTGGCGCGCAAAGCGAACGGCTGGGCGGAAAAAAGATTTTCTCGAACCGCGACCCGCGATTCCGTGACAACCCCGAGCTGCTTACAAAAGCGCTTCTCGGAGCCGTCGCGCTCCAGCCGCTTTTCCCTCCGGTCGAAATATTCGGCGACAAGATTTCCGACGGACTTTCCATCTATATGCACGGAGCGGTGAAGAGGTGTGACACGATTTTTGCCCTCTTCCCTTACCCGCGCAAATACGAACCGACGCCGCACGCGACCTATGGGCATCTCCTCCACGCCGCGATGCCGACTTGGCTCTGGAATTTTGTAAGCCAATACGAGATTCAGGTCCGCGAGGCGAACAAGCAGGTTCTACAGTGCGCGATGACTCACGCCAAGCTGACCGGCGCCCCGCGCATCATCCCGGTTTACGCCGACGGTTCGCCAAAGTCCTTGGACACAGCGAGCTTCCACGGAGCCTCTGGCCAAAAATGCGGCGACCTTACCTCCGCCCGCTTGGCTGCCAGAAAGGTAATGGCCGAAGTTCTTTCCCGCTACAAGTTTTAAACCTCTCCCCGCGAGGGGTTTTTCTTGCCAAATTTTTTTTGAAATGTATTCTTTGTATAAAGCGCGCGGCGTTCGCGACGATAATTATTTATGAAAATAGTTTCTTTAAACATTTGGGGAGGAAGAATGCATGACGCGTTCATGTCTTTTGTGGCGAATGAGTCGCGGACAACGGATATTTTTTGTTTTCAGGAGATTTACAGCAGCAAGGCCGAGTTTCCGAAGCTTGAGAACGGGAAGGTCTGGAATATTTTTGAGGAGCTCTCCACGGCGCTACCGGATTTTGAAGGGACTTTTTGCCCCGCGCAGGACGGAATTGGCTGGGAAGGCAATATTCCGGAGAAGGTGTCGCTCGGAAATGCCTCATTTGTCCGCAAGGGTAAGCCGATTGAGTCCAGCTTTATCTTCTTGTGCGGCAGCAGAAACTCGATGGTTCCGGGAGACGTAACAACAATTCCCACCGGATTCCAATATCTACGGATGGAAAGTAACGGGACTCCGCTCACAATTTGCAATACTTACGGCAATCCGCGGCCGGGCACTAAGCTCGATACTCCGGAGCGGATAAAACAGTCGGAAAAACTTTTGAAGTTCATCGCCGGCGAAAAAGGGCAGGTCGTCATCTGCGGAGACCTGAATCTGTTGCCGGGGACCGAAAGCATAAAAATGCTATCCGGGAAATTACACAATCTTATCGACGCGTACGGCATCCAGACCACCAGGAGCAAAATCAATGCCACAAAATATCCGGAAAAAGAAATTCAACATTTTGCCGATTACGCGTTTGTCTCGCCGAACATAAAAGTTAGGCATTTTTCGGTGCCGCAGATAGAAGTTTCTGACCACCTGCCTATGATTCTAGAATTTTGATTTAGAGAACCAACGCCGCCCACGGATTCCATTCTCTCGTAATTTAGAATTCTAGTTTTCTACCTTTATAGTTTAGGGCTTCCTTTATAAACAAAGCGCCATCTTTCGTGCTGTGTTCTATAGAGTGGCAGTTCGCGCACAAAAGAACACATTTTTTCATTTCCGATTTGATTGAGTTCCAGCTTTTGTTCGCGACATTGCCGATAACAAAATCTTTTGTCCTTGGGTCCAGATGATGAAATTGTAGCGCGGCTTGATTCCCGCTCCAGCCACAGCTACTGCATTTCCCGCCTAAATATTTTATGGCGGCGGCCTTCGCTCTATATCTCCGGATTTTCGTATTACACGAACCACATCTTGCCCTCCCCTTGGCTTGGTAGTCTTTAAATTTTTTATCGCATATTTTGCAAATTTCCATATCTTCAGTATAACATCTTGGGCTCTACCACTCCTTCCGACGCAGGACAGATGAAAACAAAATCCCCGCCTGGTGGTGGGGATTTTGTTGTATGTGCCGCGGGAGGGAAGTTCACGTCGCTTCGCTCTCTCACAACCTCCCGGTTTTGAGTAATTTCCCACACGGGAGGAAGAACACTTCCTCCCGACCCCTCTATCTGTTCAATTCCCCAATACGTGAATAAGAAAACTCCCCAGATTGGGGAGTTTTCTTATTCAGTGCCGCGGGAGGGAATTGAACCCCCGACGCCAGCCTCTTCCGAAGCT
>JAVHQZ010000034.1:0-3740 GCA_036171415.1 Minisyncoccota bacterium
GGTCGTGCCGATAGCAACTAGCGTGTCCATATTGGCGGAACGGTGCCGAAGAGAGGAAAGCGTAGCTTTATAGAAAACCCATCCCGCCCAAAACTGAACGGGCGTTGCCAAAAGAAATTGCACCCAAAAATTTTTGAGCACCTCCGGCGCGGTATCCATAAGCCCCGGGAAACCGCCCCAAAAAATAAGTGCGCCGGAGACCAGGGCGACGGAGGTCCGTATCAAAAGTTTCCGGAGCTCCTTAAGTTTTTCTTTTTTCTTTTCGTCGTCGTTTCTGATCTCCTGTCCGACCATAGCTTCATAGCCGACGTTTTTAACCGCGGACATCAGTTCCGTTTCCGTTACTTTCGAGGCATCGTAGGAAACCGTCGCCTTCTCCGTCGCGATGTTAACGACAGCGGAGCTGACTCCCGGAGTTTTTTTAAGCGACCGCTCAATAACGCCCACGCAAGACGCGCAGTGCATTCCTTTTATATCAAAAGATTTTTTGGTTTCGGCCATATCTAAACTTATTTAACGATTATCTTTCCGTGAAACATGCCCATCCCGCAGCTGAAGTTATAAGTCCCCGCTTTTTCCGGAGTTATCTCAATGGTTGTTTTTTCATTCATCGGCAAGAGCTTCCTGACTTTGAAATCCGAAATAACTACTTCTTCAAGGCAAGTGGATTCATCTTTGCGGGTAAAGTTAAGTTTCATCGGCTTCCCGACGGGAACCGAAATGACATCCGGCGAATAGCCGCCTTTGACCTCAATATCTATCTCACCTTCCGCCGCGACGGCTTTATCTTTTTTGGCGAGGAAAAACCAAAAAACGAAACCTATTCCGAGCACCCCTATAATAGTAACGATTATTTTATCCATTAGTTTAAGTATATATTCTTGGTTATTTAAAACCTAAGTATATCCCCTCCGGGGGGATTTATCAAATCAAAAACACCCATTCTCGGATGTTTTTGAAACTCGATCTTCGCGCCTATTTTACTATGCTCTTATTGTGCATCCAGACCATGTAAGATCCGAATATGCTCGCGTACACGGCGACGTAAACGGCGCCGAGAATAAATCCGCCTATCCCCCAGCTGAAGCCCGGGAAGGCCAGGCTGAAATACCCGGAATGCGTTCCGAGTGAAGCCGCGGGAAGAAGCGCGCCGTAAATAAGACACCCCGCATAGAACACCTCTCCTCCCAGGATGCAAAGCGATACGTATTTTTTAAGTGATAACATTGTTTTTAATCTTTTATGCGACCTTTACTCAAGGTCCTTTTTTATTGTCTCAAACTCCTTCTTGGTTATCTCACCCTGCGCATAACGCTCCTTCAAAATCTCCATCGCGTGACCGTGGGAATGGCCGCGTCCCCGGAAACCCCTAACCGCCCAGACTACAAGAGCGATGAGAGCGAACCAGAAAACTATCATCATGAACGGCATAAACCATCCGTCGAATCCCCAGCCCATCATGTTTCCTCCGTAATAATTCCACATCATTTTATTTTATTTATTTTTGACCTTTATTTTTATCTCTAATTGATTATCTATCTTTAAATCTGCGCCAGGCAATATGTTCATAGACGCTGGACCACATGAATCCCAGCCCGAACGCGAATAAAAGTTCTTCTAGGGGAACTCCGGTTACAAGTATCCCGGAAAGCGCCGGTAAATTCCAAACCTGCTCCACATAACCCGGATAAACCGCGACAAGGGTCAGAAAATAGAAAAAATATAAACCAAGAAAGAAAAGGGCGCTTACGGCCATTTTCTTTTTTAAATCGGGCCTGCAGTACCAAGTAGCCAGTCCGCCGCCGATAAGCGCGATAAATGCGTCGTATATCGGATTAAGCGGCGTAAACAGCAAGGCAAAGAAAATTACCGGAGCGGACAGAAGCGCCCAAAGATGATAACGATGGCGGGAATGCGCGCGTTCTTCGGCGGTGACTTCCGCATGGTCAACCCCGAAAAACCATTCGTAAATCGCGACCGCTATTCCGCCTATCGCGAAAGAAAAAATGAAGCTTTCTATGTCAAAACCGGTCCGATGGGCAAGGTCAAAAAGCGAGGGCGGATTCCAATACTTGGGTACGAAGAACGGCTCGGTAAGCCCGAGAAGTGAAGTCCAGAGGCTCATGGTGAACATCTCCCGCCGGCTTTCCCGCTTTTTTAGCGATAAATAAATTACGGCCCAAATTCCGAGAAGAAGCAGGCTCCAGTAAGCCCATGCAAATTGTGTGTCCCGCAAGATATCCATTCGTCTACATCGTTAAGTATAACTTAGTGGCAACAGGAACTACCTTTGTGAGATTTTGATTGTTCTTCTGTCGGAGAAATGTCGGCTTTTTTCTGTCCCTCTGACGCTCTATCTCCGCCCACATCGCCTTCCTGCGCTCCGTGCCCGCGGGCCATCATCCAAATGTGCAGGATGGCGAAAGCCCCGATTGCAACCGGCCAAAAATATCCTGCGGAAAAGATATTCGGTCCGACAAGAAAGATTATAGCAAGTGGCAAAACGCAGAGGATGGCCATCCCGAGCTTGGACTTACCGCTGTTTTTATCGTTGTGATTGTGCATGGTTCGTTTATACCCCACAGCCTCCCGAGGACCTGGGTGCGGGAGCGGCGGCCGGAGGCTGGCTGTAAGCGGGCGTTGCTTGGTCCGGCGCCGAATGACTGTCTGTCGAGGCAATTGATCCGGCGGGTATAGTGGCGCCCGCGGAAATTGAAGCGGAATATATTAATCCGGTCGCAACCATAATGGCCGCGACGACGATACTCCCTCCCAACAAGTAATTCGGTTCATTTTTAACCTGTTCTTCGTTCATGTGTTTTTTATTTGTTTTATTGTTTAGCGAATCTATCAAAACCCAAGCGAGAAACAAGAGTAGCCCGGCGGAAAAGACAATCATCACAATAGTGGTGATTGTCTCCCCTCCGAACATCGCGCTGGTGCAATAATTTAACATGGGCCTATTACTTTAGTTGTTGAATCTCGCTGTAGATAACGTCGTTGTTGATGGCCATCCTCGGGTCGTCCAAGACGTAGCGGACCACTCCCTCTTTATCTATTACCACGTAGGTGTGGCCGGGGAAGGAACCGTAATGCATAGATGAAGGGGTGGTCAGAACTCCGTAGCTCGCGGAAACGGACCGGCTGAAATCGAAGACCAATTTGGCCTTAGAAAGTTCCGGCATCTTTCCTATGGCGCTATCCCACTGCTCCTTGGAGTCAACGACCACCGAAAGCGAAACAGTGTCCGCGGTATTCAGCCTCGGATCGGTTCCGAGGGCGAGTACCTGGTTCCAGCAGGCCGGGTAGCACATGATTCCCTCGTTAAAAAAGAGAACTACTTTTTTACCCTTAAGGCTCGCCGGAGTGTAGACGTTCCCCTCTTTGTCTTGAAGGGAAAAGTCCGGCGCCGGCTTATTCAGAAGCTCGCTGTAAGAGCCGGCTGGCGCAGCGCCCCCGGTAGAGCCGGTAGCCGGCGCAGCGCTCCCTTGCCCGGCCAAATACATTCCGCCGAAGGCGAAGAGCAATACTCCCGCGATAAGAAACATTCCTGATTTATTACTTTTCATTTTCTGGATTTTTTTGGTTTTTCTTGAACGACCTGACTGCCGACCAAACGATTAAGGCAAAGACCGCGAAGAAGGCTATGGCCCAGACGATTTCCGGAATCCCGCCCGTAATACTCGTAAGCGCGGAGTTTATCTTGGTCAAAAATACATTCACGCTGACCTGTACGTCGG
>JAVHQZ010000035.1:0-3718 GCA_036171415.1 Minisyncoccota bacterium
GAGCGAAGCGACTTAGAGATGCGTAATCCCGCCCATTTCGGCGGGAGTCACCCCACCCGGGGCTCTGTTGTTTATCGGCAAACACCTCCGGGGAGGGCTAAAATAAGGAGGAAAAATAAGGGTTTATGGGCTTGACAAATCCTCCATTTTCTGATATTATTACGTCACAGTCCATTAACAACCGCAGCCCAAACAACCGGCTGCTGAATATCAAAAAACGAAGAAGAAAAAGGAGTCAGTCATGAGAAAGTTCATCGTGTCTCTCGCCGTCCTCATCGTCACCTGCTTCGGCTTCACCGCCGAGGCCCAGCGCTCGCACAGGGTCGTTTCCCAGAACATGGTCAGCGGGACTCCCGTCTCGCGCATTGACCAACTCAAGAAGAATGAACTCGCCGTGATGGACAACGTCCTCAAGGTCTACGGCGGCGCGGATCTTTCCCCGCTTGCCAAGTACCTCTCCGAGGACATGTGGGCAGGACCCAACCCGGTAGTGCCGGCGATGGCCATGGCTCACGCCCAGCTGAACCGTTACGAAAACGGCGGAACCCTGAACGACTTCGCGACGGCGCTCATGTTCTTCGAGTTCATCTCCGCTCCCAACGTCCACTCCAACTGGGGCATGCGCTGGGCGAGCGCTCCCACTGCGTCGCATCTCCTCTGCGGAATCTATCGTATGAAGGCCGCGCAGGTTGCGGACAATTCTCTCTCGGCTCGCGTCGACGTTCTCTACAACGATGTGGTCAGGACAATCGCCCGTAACGAAGCGAATCTCGTGAATACCGACCAGTATCCTCTCGCGCCCTACATTTCCGGTACCCCACAGGACGGAGACACGAAGGCCGAAGAGAACGCCTGGACGGCGACCATCCTCGCTTGGGCGAGTCAGATGTATCCCGATGAGGCCAATGCGGCTTCCTGGGAGAAGAAGGGTCGCGAACTTGCGAACTTCTCCATCGTCCGTAGTTCCGACCAGCTTTTTTTCAACGGCAACCAGGTTGTGACGGTGGAGGAAGACTTCACCCTTACGAACCATTGGGTTCGCGGCAACCCCTACTATACGGTGGGGACCGTGAACATTCTCCGCCTCGGTGCGCTGGCCTACTACATGACCGGTGCTGACATCCCCGACGAGTTCGAGCACAACATGCTCGGCATGTACGGCAACTACAAGGTTGCCTGCGGCAAGGACAAGGATGGCCGGTACGTCTGGCTTCGGGACTCCGACCCCGTCGGGGACCCGACGATCTTTCCCATCGCGGGACTCGGCGACGATAGCTTCGAGCGTTCAGTAGTTGCCCAGAAGGTGTCCGATGGCTACCTCTGGCTTCCGACCGAGCCGGTCACGACCCTCGTGATCGACCCGGAAAAGGGTCTGACTCCCGGCTCTTCGCTGGGTACGATGATCCAGAACGGAAAGGTCTTCTTCTACTACCTCGAAGGGTCGTACCTCTGGCACTTCCCGACGAAGTCCAATTCTCGTTAACTTCACCGGATCTTTCAACCGCCCCGCCTCGACACCTGTCGAGCGGGGCTTTTTCTTTTTTCATGGCTCGGGTATACCCCCACACCTACCAGATAATTTTCCAGCCACACAAGGAAATCTTGTTCTCCGTTAGGTGTGGGGGTATATTGACTCCAATATGGCGAAGGCAAAAAAGATCGTGGTCATCGGCGGGGGAACCGGCGTGTTTACGGTTTTAACCGGGCTCCGCAACTATCCCGCGGAACTTTCCGCGATTGTGACCATGGCCGACGACGGCGGTTCAACCGGAATGCTCCGGGAAGATTTCGGAATGTTACCTCCGGGCGATGTTCGCCGCGCGCTCATCGCCCTATCCAAAACGGAAGACGAAATTCTTTCCTCGCTTTTCAGCTACCGGTTTGAAGAGGGCGTGGGACTGAACGGCCACAGTTTCGGCAACCTGATGCTCGCGGCGTTGGAACGGGTCACCGGAAGTTTTGAAGGAGCGATAGAGGCCGCCTCAAAAATTTTAGGCGTGGAGGGAAGTGTAATTCCGGTCACGCTCGCTTCTGCTAATCTGGTGGCGGAGCTTGAAAATGGGCAGGTTGTCCGCGGAGAAACGAATATTGATATCCCGAGCCACGACGGGCGGGTTCGTATAAAAAATATCTGGCTTGAGCCGACGGCGAAAATTAATCCCTCCGCGAAGAAGGCGGTAATTGATGCCGACCTCGTAGTCGTGGGACCGGGCGACCTCTACACCAGCATACTGCCGAACATTTTGGTTCAGGGCTTAGCCCCGGCTCTCAAAAAAACGAAAGCGAAAGTCGTCTACATTACTAACCTGATGACTAAGTTCGGCGAGACGAACAATTTTTTAGCCTCTGATTTTTTAAATGCTATTCAAAAATACATCGGGAAAGACACTCTGGATTATGTTGTCGCGAACAGCGAACGGCCGAGCCTCGCGAGACTCAAGCCATACGTCAAAGAACAAGCTTCTCTTGTGGAGCTGGATAAAGAAAATTTTCCGAGGAAGCCGCTTTTGGTTTCCGCTCCGCTTCTGCGCTCCAAGGGATTTATCCGCCACGACCCGGAAAAACTGGCCGGAGTTCTTTGGGGCTTGATATAGCAAGCCCCACGTACTAATCTCTTCATAGCTATTCAAATCGAAAAGAGGCGCCCAGTGCCCAAATTTTTTTCGTGGCGAGCAAGAGCTGTTTTTCTTACACTGCTTTTCATAGCAATTTCCGCTTACGCCTGGGAGAGGGGATCCCCCAGTATGTCCGCGGAAAAATTCTACCGGAATATCGCCATTAAGGAAGTCTGGCCGACCAAGGTTGTCTATCCCGACACGGTGGTTGAAGCGAGGACAGGAGGCCAATCCGATCTGTTTCAGCGGTGCAACCTAAAAAATTGCTACTTCTGGGTGGTTGCCTCGGAAAAAGAATTTTTCCCGCAGGAGAAGATTCTTCTGCCTCTGAGCTACTTGCCATGGGGCAAGAAAATCCCCCTTTCCGACTTCAAGCTTGTAGCGTTCGTCGGCAAGATCAGCAAAAAGGATTATCGGAGAGTGCTTTCTTTGGTCAAAGCGAACGACATGAGGCTCTTCCGAGTCGAGCAGATCGTCAAAAATCCGAGAGTGGCAAAGATTCTGGAAATGTATTATCTCGGGATTCCTCTCGCAGTCCGGGTCAGACCGGTAGATTCCGGCGCGTACATTCTCCATGGCTGGCTGCACATTTCAATTAAGGGGAACCTCGAAGGGCTCGAGTTTTTCCCGTAAAACATTTGCCCCCTCCCACAAAGAGGGGGCATACTTTGTAATAATGGTTTTAAAAGGAAAAGAAATCGCGGAAACGATTTATGAAAATCTGAAGAAGCTGCCAAAACCGGAAAAGTTTTTAGCGGGGATTTTGGTGGGCGACGATTTCGCCTCTTCCGGATTTTTGAACAAGAAATTTTCCGCGGCCAAGGAATTGGGCGTGGATTTCCGCCTGTATAATTTCGGCGCGGATATTTCCGGCGACAAGCTTCGCGAAGAAGTCGGCCGGATTGCCAATCAGTCCCCGTGCGGCGGAGTTATTTTGCAGTTGCCGCTTCCGGGGGCTATCAACGCGCAATATGTTTTAAACGCGATTCCGCCCGCGAAAGATTTAGATGTTTTAGGCGAGAGGGCGCTTGGCGCGTTTTACGCCGGACGGAGCAAAATTTTGCCTCCTTCGGTTGCGACCACGGAAGAAATATTGAAAAAAT
>JAVHQZ010000036.1:0-3634 GCA_036171415.1 Minisyncoccota bacterium
AGCGCGAAAGACAGGGCGAAGGTCAGCACCGAGACAATCGCCAAATCGGGTCTGGATATTTTGCCCGTCATTTGTTCATCCACGGCTTCCATGGATTCATGGTAGCACGGGACATATCGCACGACAAAATATATCTCGCCAATTACACGGATTTCAGTTTTTTATATATCTCTTTTATATTCAGAGCTCCGAAAATATATGAGGCGGAAATAAGAATATCTGCCCCTGCCTGTTTTGCCATCTTTCCGGTAATTTCATTTATCCCGCCGTCCACCTCTATCTTTGCTTTGGGATGCGCAGCACGCAAAACTTTTATTTTTTCCAAACATAACGATAAGAAATTTTGCGCCGGAAGTCCCGGGTGAACGGCAAGTATTTGAAACTCTGAAAATTTTCCCGAATAGGCGGCGGCCGATTCCGGGCTTGTTTCCGGAGAAAAAGCCAGCATTACTTCCGCTCCGTAAGCCTTGGCCATAGTGAATATCTCTTCCACCGTTTCCGAATTTATCGTTTCCGCGTGGACAATCAGGCGTTTGGCCCCTGCTTCCAGCCATTCGCCAACATGCTTCTCGGGGCTCTCCACCATCAGATGCACTTCCAATTTCAATTTGGTTTTAAGATTCTTCCAAAGTTTCGGCTCGCCCCAGGTTTTATTAAAAGTGAATCGCCCGTCGGCAACATCCAGATGTATCCACTCGCTGAACCGCTCGGCAACGCGGACTTTTTCCCGGACACAGCCCGTATCTTTTATCGCGCAATTTATCGCCGGAATAACCTCCATATTTTTAGACATGTTTACGATTGGCAATTCCGCGGCTTTTGCCCATATTTCGCCTACGGCTTTGTAAAAATAGCTCGCCAGGCACTCATTGTGCATGCCTCGCTCTTTTTCCTTCGCCTCGCCGGAAATCTGAACAAAACTATGCGAAAGCCCAATCGTCAACCTGTCTATTAATTTTAGCACAGGCAAACCCCGTCACCAGATTGAGCGCCATTGGCTTGTTCGCCCGACCATTCAGCAGCTAGAAAGAACTTCTGTTTGCCCCTGCTCAAAAAAGAGGCATATTCGTGCCAATGAAAAGGGCTTGCGCTCAATTCGGTGCGGGGCAAAGAAAAACCCGCCGATCAGGCGGGGTCCTTCACTTCTTCCGGAAATTCTATTTTGTATTCCCGGCCGTTGCCCAAGATGCGTATCCTTGTGCCCGGTTTGGCACTGAGCTCGCATATGTCGCGCACAAAGTAATACTTTTCCGTATCTTCCTTAAGATGGATAGTTCGGAAACAAATCCCCTTCCTTGACGAGGAGGCTAGCGGGCGAAGGCACCGATGATTGGAGTGGTCGTACGTTCCCTCGGCAATCACCGAAAATTTGCGCATCCGCGGAATCCTTTTTAAAAAGGTCCAGCTGAACCACACCACGCCGGGAAAAAGGAAAACGAAAGGCCAATCGCGCCAGAAGCCCGGCATTTTATCCCTCCGGAGATGCGAAAAAGACTTTATTAATCATAGGCAGTGCCCGGGAACAAGTCAAAACAAAAGCACCCCTTAAGGGGTGCTTAATATTTACTTGACTACGATAGTTCCGGCTTGGGACGGATTCAGGTGGTCGTGATACCCCCAAGTGCCTTTTTCCTTAAAAACAAAGGACCAGAGAACTCCGGGCTTCACCGGGCCGCAGGCGTCAAAGTTGGAACCGTCCGTCACCTTTCCGCACTCGCTTATTCCGGATCCCGGATACAGGGTATGGCTCGGATGGTTGTTGGAGGCCGGCCAAAAATCCTTCGTACTGTTGTTTTGGAAAACAACTCTCGTATTTTCGGATACTTCGATGTTTGCTGGGGAAAATCCTTTGTCGCCGTACACTATCGTTGCCTGTTCTGTCGGTCCAGTGGCAGTAGCAGCAGATTGCCCGCCGGACGGAGTTGCGGCGTTCTTGCCCGTTATTACCAAAGCCAAGATAACCATAAAGACCAGGGCCTCGGCCGCCATCCAAACGTATAATTTTTTATTATTCATTATTTTAAATAAATGGAACCTTTCTCTAATATTACCAAATCAGACCTCTCCAAATATCTCCCGGAGCCTTGGGCGGTGATAGCCGACGATTATCTCCCCGTCCACATCAACGACCGGGACAACCCGCGCGCCGGACTTGGATATCATCTCCCTTCTGGCTTCCTCATTTTTGAGCACATCCTTTTCGTCGAAAGAAACACCCCGAATATTGAAAAACGATTTTGTCATCCGGCAATAAACGCAGTCTGAGGTTGTGTAGATGGTTATTTTTTTGGCCATGATTTGAATATCTGTCTTTTACTTATTATACACCCCTCCGCCGGCCGCTAGCCTCTCAATACCTTTAAATCCGCTAAAACCTCTTTTGCGTGCCCGAGCGGTTTAACCTTCTCGTATATTTTGGCGATTTTACCCTTCTCATCTATGAGATATGAAACCCGGTTCGTGCCCAGATATTCCCGCCCCATAAATTTCTTTTTACCCCAGACGCCGTACAAATTCACCACCTCCTTTTCCTCGTCGGACAAAATCGGAAAGGGAAGCTTATATTTGCCCGCGAATCCCGAGTGGCTTTTTACGGAATCCACGGAGATTCCGAGCACCTCCGCCCCGGCCATTTTTATATCTTCAATCGAATCCCGGAGCAGGCAGGACTCCACGGTGCATCCCGGAGTATTGTCTTTCGGATAAAAATAAATCAAAACCCATTTGCCTTTGTAGTCCGAGAGCGAATGCTCTTTCCCGCCTTGGTCCGGCAGGGTAAAATCCGGCGCTTTGTCTCCGATTTTTAATTTCACCCCCACACCTACCGAGGAACTAGTTATTGATTTACTCATGTTATATATTTGTTAGCTATTTAATGGTTAAGAGGTTTATTAAAAATATTTCGCTAAGCCTCGGGCAAGACAACTTCCCCGGTAGGTGTGGGGGTTCATAATTTGATTATAAAACTTCCACAACCTTTTCTTTGGACTTAACTCCGGACACAAATCGGACTCTCGAAATACCCACGTTGAAATATTTGGCGATTGCCTCCAAGACCGCGAAGTTGGCTTTATTCTCTTTGGCCGGCTCGCGAACCCAAACCGAGAAGGTGTCCTCGCCCGTTTGTTCTATTTTTTCCTGCTTCGCACCCGGCTTCACTTTCAAAAAGTATTTCATCTTTCAGAGCATCATAAAACAAAAAGGGGGTGGTATAAAGCCGTCCCTTTTTGTATTCCCACCGTCGCGCTCTTCTGGCGGACCTGTCCGCCGAAGCCCGCTGTGGCGGGCGAAGGCGGAGGGGGAGGCATGGCCGCTCGCTGCGCTCGCTATGCACTCCCGGTTTATTCGTTGCCTTCGGCAACTTTTTAATATTGTGGTCGGGATACTCGAACCAAGGTTCGAATCCGTTCACTGCATCATAAAACAAAAATAGAGTGGCGCAAGGCCACTCACTTTTGTTTTGCGGAGGGGGAGGGATTCGAACCCTCGGTACCTTTCGGTACACACGCTTTCCAAGCGTGCGCACTAGACCGCTATGCGACCCCTCCAATTAACTTCTTAAATACTTCGCCTCTTTTGCTCCAATTTAACCTCTAATAAAATAAGGCTTTTGAGCCGATTAGACAAGCCGCCG
>JAVHQZ010000037.1:0-3524 GCA_036171415.1 Minisyncoccota bacterium
TGCGGACTATGCGTCGGGAGTCTCTTCGCCGGCCTTTATTTGTTCCAAGAGCTTCTCTAGTTCGGTTTTGCGTTTGGGTTGTTCTACCAGCGGAGCGTTTTCGATTACCCGGATGCGGGAGGCCCAGTTTTTAAGAGCCAGTCTGGGCCTGAAGTAAAAATAGTAAGCAAGGATAGAGGCGAAGAGTCCGAGGACCAACGACATGGGCCAGGCGTCTTCCGGACCGGTAACGATATCGGCCGCGCCCAAGACATTTCCGCGCGGGCGGATAGACACGGTCGCGTACGCGTTTTGGGTGTTGCTATTGGAATTGGCGACCGCTTGGTTCGTAAGAGTGCCGGACGTGAGCCCTTGGTTTACGGTCGCGACGAAGCGAACCGTACGGGTATCTCCGGAATTCATGGCGTTAAGATTTATTCCGCCGTTTACAACGCCGTCGCCGACTTGCGCGCCGTCCACGGTCGTGGAACCGGGGAGATAGGTCAAGCCCGAAGGAAGCAAGTCCCGGAGATTTATATAGATGGGATTGCTGCCGTAATTATAGTTGTAATTATTCAAAGCCTGGACGCGGATTTCGAACTGAACCATGTCGCCGGCTTGGGCTTCCACATTCGGAACGAAGTTATTTTGGCCGAGGGTGCGGTTTAACACATTCTTAATGAGATTAAATCCGCCGGCGTTATAAGTGTTTTGGCTGCCGTTTACGTTAACCACGCACTGGGCGGAGCTGCCGTAGCTTGAAGTGACCGTAACAATTTTCTGGCCGGGGGACTGGAAGCGGGTGCCGAAGCCTGAACCGCTGCCGTAGCTCGGGTTCGCGTCGGAAGAACTAGTCCAGGAATAAGAACCATCTCCGAAATAACTGCCGCCGTTCGCCGCCCAAAAACTTGCCCAGTCGCCGACGTTAACGGTTTGAGTTTGCGGACCACAAGTGACCGGATAGCGGATTGGCGCGGGAGGATAATAAGGCGGCGGAGGATTCCCCGGAGTTACGAAGCTCCAAGCCGGATTTTGTGAACCGCATGTATTTTGGACTTTTATTCTAAAATAGTAGTCGGTATTCGGCTGAAGATTGTTGATGGTTGCCGAAACATTCTGAGCGGTAGTTATCGTTTGCTGGGCAGTAGTGTAGCCGTAGGAGATAGTCGGTCCATATTCAAAATAATAGGTTGTGGAATTTCCCTGCGGATCAACATAAGCGTTTAACGTCGCCGAATTTTGGGAAATATTTAAGGTTGTATTGAGCGTCGCGTTCGGGACGGTACAAGAGAGCGGACTTACGGTTACGCTGCAATGAGCGGTGTTGGTTCCGTCGGTTACATTTACGGTCTTCGTTCCCTGGGTAGAAAATTCGGAACTAAAATTCGTACCGACGCCCGTCGCGGGGCTTCCCGGAGAAGTCCAGGAGTAAGAGCCGTTCCCGCCGGTCGCGGAAAAAACGGCAATGTCGCCGACGTTAATGCTCTGATTCTCCGGGGCGCAGACCAGGGGAGCGGCGGGGGTGTTAATAGTTACGGAACAATTGGCAGTTTGATTTCCGGAAGAAACCGTAACGGTTTCTTGGCCGGAGGTAGAAAATGCGGAACTGAAATTCGTGCCGACGCCAGTTGCGGGGCTTCCCGGGGAAGTCCAGGTGTAAGTGCCGTTTCCGCCCTGGGCGGAAAAAGCCGTTACATCGCCGACGTTAGCGGTTTGATTCTCTGGAGCGCAAGTAAGCGTCGCGGGCGGCGGAGGCGGAGGCGGCGGAGGAGGATTATTTCCGCAAACCGGATAAGTATTTATATTCCAACCCAAAAGATTTTGTCCGGAAAATCCGCCGGCTGCGTCGCTAAGATGCGGCTGAACCGGACCCTCGTAAAGATCCAATTGGGTTTTGCAGTTGGGATTGGTAACGGTAAAAGTTTTGGTTTCACCAGGCGCTAAGGTCAGCGTCTGGGAATCGAAAAGAACCTGGGCATCCAACCAACCCGGCTGGCTCATCTGAACGGGCATTTTATAAGAACTAAAAGTAACCTGCGCGGTGCAGTCGGGAGAATTATTCGTAGCCGAGGCGGTAGCTTGGCCGCCGGCATAGCCGGCGTAAATTATCTGGCCCTGAAGCGCGTTGCCGCAAACCGCGGCGTCCGCGACGGAGCCCGCGCCGAAAGAGGCGATAGCTATAAGGCCGAAAGAAACGAGGGCAAATTTATATATTTTTTCAGTCATTGTTGTTGTTTTTCTGGTTCTAAAACGCGAACGAATTGTTCCTGAATTGTAGCATGTAAAGCTAATATTGTCAATATCCCCAAATAAGGCCAGGAAGCCACATATTACCTGGCTTTCCGGGCATAGGCAATCCCGGATATGCCAGCTGCCCTGGGGAATGAAAAACCCCGACCTGAAGTCGGGGGCGCTTTCGGACGCCCATTTGAGGGACTTACTCCTAAGCTGATCTGTCCTAAATATATAGTGGAATAATTTGCTCCGCAAGGGTTCCGGATCGGCGACCGGTCCGGAGGTCTAATATAGTATTGACACTATATTACTCGCTACTATATACTAATCCTCACGAATGAATGCCCAGAAAAAACCAATGAACCAAGCGGACTAAACCCGTCATTTTGACGTAAGTGGAGCCGCTCGGTAGAGCGGTTTTTTCGTCTACGATTGAGCCGACTGATTTTTGAAAATCAACAGATGTACGTAGATTAGATTAAGCGCATTTTTTTGCGTTTAATCACAGGTAAAATCCCCGCACTTTTAGACAAGGTGCGTGGGTAGCATTATGTCCCGATTAAATAAAAACTATTATTTAATCGTGGATCTTCGATTTTTTAATTCACGACTACGTCGTGGATAAAAATCGGCATAGATCAACATTGGGATGGTTGGCATAAGGGCGAATGGTGGATGCCTAGACATCAAAAGGCGATGAAGGACGCAGCGTAGCGGCGATACGCCTCGGGAAGGTGCGTAGCAACCGATGATCCGGGGATTTCCGAATGGGGCAACCCAATTGAGCAAACCTCAATTATCTGGCGCAAGCCAGGAGCGAACCTAGGGAAGTAAAACATTTCAGTACCTAGAGGAAAAAAGAATAAATAGTCCTCTGTTCCACATATCCCATCAGTTTGATGAAGCGAATTTTGAGACAGATTCGCGACGCGAGAAGCGAAGTGTATCCGCAGTGATACACGAGCGACGAGCAACAATGAAGCTGGCCAAAATTAGTTTGCCCGAAAGGCCTGCCTGCCGGCAGGCAGGGAAGCTAAAAAATTGGCAATTTCTTCGTTGCTCCTCCTCAATGTGCTCTGCGAGCACACTTTCGTCGTCGCGCCTTGAACTTGTTTCATTTTTTAGCTTTCAAATCTGACGGTATATGTGGAATAGAGGACGCAATTATCCCCCAAGTAGCGGCGAGCGAAAAGGGAGTAGCCTAAACCAGAAGTTTTTCGCAAGATTTATTTTTGGGGTCGTAAGAAAGAGACACTGGATTTAACCGCTGAGCATACTCTTGTGCCTAGCGGTTAGGTCTAAGGAGAAGT